>DASYRY010000163.1:0-16261 GCA_036004025.1 Candidatus Polarisedimenticolia bacterium
TACCGGCTTGGTCGCCTCGGTGACGGGGGGCTCGGTGGATGCCGGGCCCGCCTGGGCTGCCTTTTTCTCTTCGGCCATGATGCTTTCCCGTTATCCCTTCTTCCCCGCCGGGGCTTTCTTCTTGCCCGCGACGGTCCGGCGCGGACCTTTCCGCGTCCGGGCGTTGGTGTGGGTGCGCTGCCCGTGGACCGGAAGATTCCGCCGGTGGCGCGCCCCTCGATAGCACCCGATGTCGATCAGGCGCTTGATGTCCATGGCGACATTCTTCCGAACGTCTCCCTCGACCTGTCCTTCGTCCTGGATGACGTCGCGGATCTTGCGAACTTCCTCTTCGGAGAGATCCTTGACCTTGATGTCCGGGGAGACCCCGGCCTTGCCCAGAATCCGGTTCGAGCGGGTTCGCCCGATCCCGTGGATGTAGGTCAGGGCGATCTCCACGCGCTTGTTCTGGGGCAGGTCTACGCCAGCGATTCGAGCCAAACCGGTTCCTCCTTATCCTTGCCGCTGCTTGTGCTTGGGGTTCACGCAGATGATGCGGATCACCCCGCTGCGACGGATGACTTTGCACTTGGCGCAGATCTTCCTCACGGACGCCCGAACCTTCATCGTCGCTTCCTCTCCCTTCTACCCAGCCCGGCCGTCACTTGTACCGGTAGACGATCCGCCCCCGGCTCAAGTCATAGGGCGAAAGCTCTACCAGAACGCGATCTCCCGGCAGGATCCGGATGAAGTTCTTGCGCATCCGGCCCGAGATGTGCGCCAGGACCTTGTGCTTGTTCTCCAACTCGACACGGAACATGGCGTTGGGCAACGGCTCCAGCACCGTCGCTTCCACCTGTATGGCTTCTTCCTTCGCCACCCGCTCTCCCTAACCTCTTCCCGACTCGCCCAACACCCTCGGTCCCGAGGCGGTGATGGCCACGCACCGCTCGAAGTGGGCCGAGGGAAGGCCGTCCACCGTCACCGCCGTCCAGCCGTCCGCCAGGATCCTCACGTCGGGCGAGCCCTGGTTCACCATCGGCTCGACCGCCAGCACCAGACCTTCCTTCAGCAGGGGCCCGGCGCCCGGCTCGCCGTAATTGGGCACCTGCGGATCCTCGTGCAAGGAGCTGCCGATTCCGTGCCCCACGAACTCCCGCACCACCGAGAACCCCGATTGCTCCACGTGGCTTTGCACGGCGTGACCGATGTCGGAGAGCCTCATTCCCGGCTTGGCCTGAGCCAGGCCCCGATCCAGCGCCTCCCGCGTCACCGCCATGAGCCGCCGGGTCTCCTCGGGGATCTCCCCCACGGCGATGGTGCGCGCCGAGTCGCCGTAATAACCGTCGAGCACCACGCCGAAATCCAGGCTCACGATGTCCCCTTCCCTGAGCGACCGCTTCTTGGAAGGGATTCCGTGAATCACTTCCTCGTTGATCGAGGCGCACAGGGAGCCAGGAAACCCCCTGTACCCCTTGAAAGCCGGCCTGGCGCCCGCCTTGCGCGCCATCTCCTCCGACACCTGGTCGAGATCCCACGTGCTGACGCCCGGGGCGACCATCGACTCGAGCGCATCCAGGATCTTCACGACGAGGGCGTTGGCGCGGTCCAGGGACTCGATCTCCGCCGACGACTTGTAGACGATCAAGCTCTTCCTTCCCGGATCGCTTTGGAGAGCCGATCCGTGATCGCCTCCATCGAGCCGACCCCTTCAACCTCGGAAAGCAGGCCGCGCTTTCTGTAGACCTCCAGCAGCGGAGAGGTCTGCTCCTGGTAGACTCGCAGACGCTCCCGCACCACCTCTTCCCGATCGTCGGGGCGCTGCACCAGGGCCCCGCCGCAGGCGTCGCAGACTCCCGAACGCCGGGGAGGGCGGCTCTCCAGGTGATAGCCTGCCCCGCACTTCTCGCAGACCCGCCGGCCGGTGAGCCGCCGGACCAGTTCCTCCGTGGCCACCTTCAGCGCCAGAACCCGCTCGATGCCGCGGTTCCTCTCGCTCAGAATCTCGTCCAGACGCTGCGCTTGCGCGAGGTTCCTCGGGTAGCCATCCAAAATGAAGCCGCCGATGCAATCCGGCTCCCCGAGCCTCCCGGCGATCATCTCCGAGACCAGGCTGTCGGGGACCAGCTCGCCTTGCGCCATGATCTCCTTCGCCTGCATCCCCAAGGGGGTTCCCCGCTTCACCGCCTCGCGCAGCATGTCTCCAGCGGACAGGTGGGGCACCCCGACGATTTCCTTCAGACGCGCGGCCTGGGTGCCTTTTCCCGCCCCGGGAGGCCCGATCAGGATCAGGTTCACCCGCCCCTATCCTCGCCGGCCCCGGATCCGAGCGCCTTTCAGGAACCCCTCGTAGTGCCGCATGATCAGCTGCGACTCTACCTGCTGGACCGTGTCCATCGCCACTCCGACGACGATGAGCAGGGAGGTCCCGCCGAAGTAGAACTTCACTCCGAGTCCTTGAGTCAGGAACTGGGGAAGCAGGGAATCGAGCGTCGTGCCGATCCAGGGGAGCGCGCCTATGTTGAGCCCCGAGATAAGGATGGTCGGGAGCAGCGCGATGAGTCCCAGGTAAAGAGAGCCCGCGAACGTCAGCCGGGTCAGGATCGTGTCGAGGTATTCGGCGGTCCGGCGCCCCGGACGGATTCCGGGGATGAATCCTCCGTACTTCTGGAGGTTGTCGGCGGTATCCATGGGGTTGAAGATGATCGACACGTAGAAATAACAGAAGAAGATGATGAAGACGAAGTAGAGGAAATTGTACAGAGGCATCGTCATGTCGAACTGATGGATGACGTTCCTCATCCAGGGAGTCTTGGCGACGAGAGGAACCTGGCCGAGGGTCTGGAAAATCGACAGGATCGACGAGGCGAAGATGACCGGGATGACGCCTCCGGTGTTCAGCCGCAGCGGCAGATGGGTGGAGAGCCCGCCGAAGGTGCGCCGGCCGACGACGCGCCGGGCGTACTGCACCGGGATCCTTCTCTGGGCGCGCTCCACGAGGACGATGGCGGCCATCACCGCAACCATCAGGAGCATAAGGACGAGCAGCGCAATCATGCCGATGTTGCCGGTCATCAAGTCCTGGACCGTCGCCACGATGGCTCGGGGGAGAGCCACGACGATCCCGGCGAAGATGATCAGGGAGATTCCGTTGCCGATGCCGCGCTCGGAGATCTGCTCCCCGAGCCACATGATGAAGGCGGTCCCGGTGGTCAGCGTCATCACGGTGAGCAAGCGGAAGAACCAGCCGGGATGCAGGACCACCTGGGGCCCTCCGGAATTCCTGAAGTTCTCCAGCCAGAACGCGATGCCCAGCCCCTGGACAACGCTGAGAACGACGGTGCCGTAGCGCGTCCACTGGGTGATCTTCCTGCGACCGGCCTCGCCCCCTTCCTTGGAGAGCTTCTCCAGGTAGGGCCAGATCACGGTGAGCAGCTGCAGGATGATGGAGGCGGAGATGTAGGGCATGATGCCCAGCGCGAAGATCGTGAGCCGGCGGAGATTGCCGCCCGAAAACAGATCCAGGAACCCGAGCAGCGAGCCCGCCTGGCCCCGGAAGATCGAATCCAGCGCCTCGAAGTTGATCCCCGGCACGGGCACGTGTCCCCCGACGCGGTACACCGCCAGCAAGGCGAAGGTATACGCCAGCCGCTTGCGCAAGTCGGGAATGCTGAAGATATTCTTGATGCTGTCCAAGGACTTCTCGCCTCTCGTCCGTCAACGCGCCAGGATCTCGACCGATCCGCCCGCCGCTTCGATCTTGCGCCTGGCCTCGGCGCTGAACCGGTGCGCTTTCACCTTCAGCCCCGCCGGGGCGTCGCCCCGTCCCAGCACCACGACTCCTTCGTCAGCGCTGTGGATCACCCCGGTCAAAACCAGGCTCTCCGGCGTGATCTCGCCCTTGAAGAGGCCCAGCTGGTCCAGGTTCACCACCACAAAGCGCTTCTTGAAGAGGTTCCTGAACCCGCGCTTCGGAACGCGGCGATGGAGGGGCATCTGTCCGCCTTCGAAGCCGCGCTGATGGACGAAGCCCGCCCGGGAGAGCTGTCCCTTGTTCCCCGCGCCGGCGGTCTTCCCGTTGCCGGAGCCCGGCCCTCGTCCGACGCGAAACTTCTTCTTGCGGGACCCCGCCTGCGGGCGGAGGCTCTCCAGGCCGATCTCCTTCGCCTTTTCCGCCACTTTCTTCTTTCTAGGCATCACGCGCTCCCGAGGACCGAATGCCGGTCGCTCCTATTCGCCCAGGATCCGCACCAGGTGAGGGATCGTCTTCACCATGCCCCGGATGGCGGGATTGTCCGGCCGGACCACCTTCTGGTTCAGGCGGCGAAACCCGAGGGACCGCAGCGTGCGCTTATGGTTCTCCGGAGTGCCGATGCCGCTGCGGAACTGTACGATCTCCACGCTCTTCCCCTTCTTCTTGGCGACGCGGGCCGGCATTATTTCTCTCCCTTGGGCGCTGCATCCGGCTTGCGCCGGAACTGCTTCTCCGGGTCCTTGAGAAGCAGGAGGCCCGCGAAGGTCGCGCGGACGACGTTGTAGGGATTGGTCGTGCCGAGCGATTTCGTCAGGATGTTCTGGATCCCGGCGGATTCCAGGACCGCCCGGACCGCGCCCCCGGCGATGACGCCGGTCCCCGTGGAGGCGGGCCTGAGGAGGACGTGTCCCGCGCCGAACCGTCCCACGATCGGGTGGGGGATCGTCCCCTCTTTGATCGGGACCCGGATCAGGTTGCGCTTGGCCCGCTCCACGCCTTTGGCGATGGCCATCGGGACTTCTCTCGCCTTCCCCATGCCGAATCCCACATGACCTTGGGAGTCTCCCACGACCACCAGGGCGGAGAAGCGGAAGTTCTTCCCTCCCTTGACGACCTTGGTGACCCGGTTGATGTGGACCACCTGATCCTTCAGGTCGAAATCCGAGCTTCTCAACGGCTGCGACGATTCACCTCGCGCTCCTGGACGCATCAGCTAAAACCTCAATCCCTTCTCCCGGGCCGCGTCGGCGACCGCCTTGATTCTGCCGTGATACGGGAATCCCCCGCGATCGAACACCACTACTTCGAATCCCTTCTCCTTCAGGCGCTGGGCGAGGAGGGCGCCGACCGCGCGGGCCGCGGCGATGTTCCCGCCGGATTTCCCGGTGGAGCACTCCTTGTCAAGCGTCGAAGCCTGGACGATCGTGGTCCCCTTCTCGTCGTCGATGGCCTGCGCGTAGATGTGATGCAGGCTCTTGTAGACCGAAAGTCTCGGACGGGAGGAGCTTCCCTTCACCCGCGCTCGGATTCGTGTCCGGCGCTTCTCCCGCCTCTCGTGCTTGCGCGTGTCCCGCTGCATGCTGTGCTCCGAATCTCCGCTCGCTAGGCGCTGGCGGTCTTCCCCACCTTGCCCGCTTTGCGCCGGATCGTCTCGTCGGTGTACTTGATCCCCTTCCCCTTGTACGGCTCGGGGGGCCTGAGGCTGCGGATGTTGGCTGCGACCTGTCCCACCAGGTGGCGGTCCACGCCGCGCACCGTGAGGTGGGTCTGCTTCTCCACCTTGATCTCAATCCCTTCGGGAATGGTGAACTCCACTGGGTGGGAGTAGCCCAGGGACATCTGCAGCTTGTTTCCCGCGATCTGGGCCTTGTAGCCGATCCCGATGATATCGAGATCCCGCGTGAAGCCGGTGGTGACGCCTTGAACCCCGTTCGCGAGCAAGGCCCGAGCCAGACCGTGCAGCGCCCGGTGGGACTGGGAGTCCTGCTCCCGCGTAAAGATGACCTCGCCCTCCCCCACCTTGGCGGAGATCCCCTTCGGAAGCGGGGTCCGGATCTCGGACTTCCCGGCGCTGACGTGCAGCGACCCGGCCTCCACCTTGATGGTCACTCCCTTGGGGATCGGGACGGGCTTCTTTCCGATTCGAGACACGGCACCTCTCCTTCCGTCACTACCAGATGTTGCAGAGGACCTCTCCGCCCACTCCCTTGGCGCGGCATTCCTCTCCCGACATGATCCCCCGGGACGTGGAGACCACCGAGACCCCGAGCCCGCCGAGAACCTTCGGGATCTCGTCCTTCGAGCAGTAGACCCGGCGACCCGGTTTGCTCACGCGCTCCACTCCGGTGATCAGCGGCTCCCCGGAGGGGTCGTATCGCAGCGCGATGCGCAGCACGGGGAAGGCTTCATCCTTTGGCCGGATGACCGCGACGGCGTCGAAATAGCCCTCGCGCTTGAGGAGATTGGCGAGATGCTCCTTCATCTTCGAGTGCGGCATCTCCACCTTCGGGTGGCCCGCCCGGACGGCGTTGCGGACCCGCGTCAGCATGTCGGCAATGGGATCGGTCATGCTCATGGTTTCAGGTATCCTCGTTGAGTCCTGCCCGCGGCGCGGAACGGAGCCTACCAGCTCGCCTTGATCACGCCGGGGATGATTCCTTGCAGCGCCAACTTCCGGAAGCAGATGCGGCAAAGGGAGAATTTCCTCAGGTATCCCCTCGGCCTCCCGCAATGCCGGCACCGGAAGTATCCGCGCACCTTGAACTTGGGCTTTCTGGCTTGTTTCGCTCTCATGGCACTGGTGGCCAACGGTACCTCCGAGTCGATCAATCCTTGCGAAAGGGCAGCCCCAGGAGCGTGAGCAGGTTCTTGGCCTCCTCGTCGGACCTGGCGGTGGTCACGATGGAGATGTTCATCCCCCGGACCCGATCCACCTTCTGGTAGTTCACTTCGGGAAAAATCATCTGGTCCTTCACGCCGATCGTGTAGTTTCCTCGCCCGTCGAAGGAGCGCGTGGGCAGACCGCGAAAGTCGCGGACCCGCGGCAGGGCGATGGAGCAGAACCGGTCGAAGAACTCGTACATGCGCGGGCCCCGGAGGGTGACGCGGCAGCCAATCGGCATGCCCTCGCGGAGCTTGAAGTTGGCGATCGACTTCTTGGCGCGCGTCACCGCCGCCTTTTGTCCCGCGATCAGGCTCAGCTGCTCGGCGGCGTTGTCCAAGATCTTGATGTTCAGGATCGAATCCCCGGCCCCCATATTCAGGACGATCATGTTCAGGCGGGGCACCGCCATCCGGTTCTTGTAGCCGAACCGCTCCATCATGAGCGGGGCGATCTCGCTGTCGAATCTTTGCTTGAGTCGTGGCGCCGTCGGCATCGTCGTTGAGTCCTATTTGTCCAGGATTCCCTTGCACTTCTTGCAGACGCGAACCTTCTTCCCATCGTCCAGCACCGAGTGGCCGATGCGCGTCGGCTCGCCGCACTCGGAGCACACGACCTTGAGGTTGCTCACATGAACGCTGGACTCGCGCTCCACGATCCCGCCCTTGATGTTCTTGGACGGGTTGGGTCGCGTGTGCCGCTTCACGAAGGCGACGCCTTCCACCAGGACGCGCTGCTTGTCGGGGATCACCCGGAGAACGCGTCCGGTCTTGCCACGATCCTTCCCCGAGAGGACGAGCACCTTGTCCTCCTTTTTCACGAACAAAGCGGGCATCGTCCTTCTCCTAGAGCACTTCCGGAGCCAGGGAGAGGATCTTCATGAAGTTCTTCTCCCTCAGCTCCCGGGCGACGGGGCCGAAGATGCGCGTCCCAATCGGCTCTCCGTCGTTGTTGATCAGCACCGCCGCATTCTCGTCGAAGCGGATGCAGGTACCGTCGCTCCGTCTCTGACACTTGCTCATCCGCACGATCACGGCGCGGACGACCTGGCCCTTCTTGACGTTCCCCTCCGGCACGGCTTCTTTCACGTTGGCGGTGATCACGTCGCCAATCCGCCCGACGAGATTCACGGATCGCCCCCGGGGGTGGATACAGCTGATGCGACGGGCGCCGGAGTTGTCCGCGACCTCCAGCATGGTTCGCATCTGAATCATGGCTTGCTCTCCTTGAAAGCCCGGGAATCAGGCCCGATCGGCGCGGGAAATCACGGAGCGCACGCTCCATCGCTTCCGCGCGCTGCGGGGCCGGTCCTCGACGATCACCACGCGGTCCCCCATCTTGCACTGCTGCCCGGCGTCATGGGCCATGAATCGCGAGGACCGTCTCAAGTACTTGCCGTACCGCGAGTCCTGGATCAGGCGCTCCACCAGCACCGTCACCGTCTTCGTCATCTTGTCGCTGACCACCACTCCCTCGAGCGTCTGGCGCTGCCCGCGAGGGCGGGAAGGAGCGGCGGCCGGCTGGGTCTCGTTCATGGATCCTCCGTGTCGGTTCAGGCTGTCGGGCCCTGCGCCCCGCGCTTTTCTCTGAGCACCGTCTTGACCCGGGCGAGATCCCGGCGCACGCCGCGGATTCTCTGCGGGGCCTCCGCCTGGCCGGTGGACTTCTGAAAGCGGAGCTTGAAGAGCTGCGTGATCAGGTCTTCCTCGTCCTTGGCCAGCTCCTCCACCGACTTGTCACGCAGCGAGGATGCCTTCAACGCCTTCATGAATCAGAACCCCCGGTGAACGAACGTCGTCTTCAGCGGAAGCTTGTGCGAAGCGAGCCGCATGGCTTCCCGAGCCACTTCCTCGGGGACCCCTTCCATCTCGAAAATCACTTTTCCCGGCCGCACCACCGCCACCCAACCTTCCGGAGCGCCTTTCCCCTTCCCCATGCGGGTCTCCGCAGGTTTCTTGGTGATGGGCTTGTCCGGAAAGATGCGGATCCAGATCTTCCCTCCGCGCTTGACGAAGCGGGTCATCGCCACTCGGCCCGCCTCGATCTGCTTGTCGGTGATCCAGCCGCACTCCATGATCTTCAATCCATAGTCCCCGAAGCTGACGGTGCTTCCCCGCTGGGCTTTTCCCCGGCGGCGGCCGCGCATCTGCTTCCGGTACTTGACCTTCTTGGGCATCAACATGTCACAGTCCCATCCTCGGTGTTCCCGCCGGTGCCCCGGCGACGTCTCCGAGCGCCGGACGCGTCCGAACTTCTCCTTTGTAGATCCAGACCTTCACGCCGATGGCGCCGTAGGTGGTCCGTGCCTCGGAGAAGCCGTAGTCGATGTCCGCGCGCAGCGTGTGAAGCGGGAGCTGTCCTTCCAGGTACCATTCCGTGCGCGCGATCTCCGCGCCTCCCAGCCGACCCGAGCATCGGATCCGTACTCCCTTGGCTCCGAAGCGCATCGCCGACTCGATCGCCTTCTTCATCGCCCGGCGGAAGGCCACGCGTCTCTCCACCTGCAGGGCCACCGACTCCGCCACGAGCTGAGCGACGACTTCCGGCTTGTGGATCTCGACGATGTTGATGAAGATCTCGCGCCCCGTCTTCTTGGCCAGCTCGTCCCGGAGCTTGTCCACCTCGGCGCCGCGCCGGCCGATGACGATGCCCGGGCGCGAGGTGTGAATGCTGATCTTCAGTTTGTTGGCGGCACGCTCGATCTCGATGCTCGCAACCCCCGCGTGAGAGAGCCGCTTCTTCAGCTCGTCGCGCAGCCGGATGTCCTCGAGCAGGAGGTCGGCGTACCGCTTCTCGGCGAACCAGCGCGACAACCACGTCCGGGTCACGCCGAGCCTGAATCCCAAAGGATGGACTTTCTGCCCCACGCTCTACCTCCCCGCCCCGGCCGTTTGAGATTTCTTTTTTTTCTCGTCCAGCTCGATCGTGACGTGGCACGAGCGGCGGATGATGCGGAACGCCCTGCCCATCGGGGCGGGGCGGATCCTCTTCTGGGACGGGCCTCCGTCCACGTACGCCCTGCTGACGAAGAGCCGATCGACGTCCACGTCTTCGCGCAGCGACTTGGCGTTGGCCAGAGCCGATGCCAGCACCTTCGAGATGTCACGGGCCACCGTCTTGCGCGTGCTCCTCAGCGTCGCCAGGGCCTCGCCCACTTCCCGGCCACGGATCAGGTCGACGACCAGGCGCGTCTTCTGCGCCGAGCTGCCGAGATACTTCATCCTCGCCTTGGAGACCATGGCTTCTTCCCCTAGCTCGCCGTCGTCGTGCCGCTGGAAGGCGCCGGCCCCGCTCCCGCACCCGCGGCTTCGGCCGCGGCCGCCCTCGCATGCCCCCGGAAGATCCGGGTGGGAGCGAACTCTCCCAGCCGGTGTCCCACCATGTTTTCCGTGATGTACACCGGAATGAATTTCTTTCCGTTGTGCACCGCGAAGGTGTGGCCGACCATTTCCGGAAGGATCGTGCTCCGCCTCGACCAGGTCTTCAGGACCTTGCGATCGTTGCGGCGGTTCATCTCTTCAATCTTCTTCTTCAGGGAGGGCTCGACGTAAGGCCCCTTCTTGATGGAACGGCTCATGGCTACTTTCTCCGCCGCACGACGAATTTCTGGGTGCGCTTGTTGTTGCGCGTCTTCCTCTCCCGCACGCCCCAGGGGGTGCAGGGATGCCGGCCTCCCGAGGTCTTTCCTTCGCCGCCTCCCAAGGGATGATCGATGGGATTCATGGCGACGCCTCGGACCGTAGGCCTCCACCCGAGCCAGCGGTTGCGGCCCGCCTTGCCGATGGAGATGTTCTCGTGCTCGAGGTTCCCCACCTGCCCGACGGTGGCCCTGCACAGGACGTCCACCTTGCGCACCTCGCCGGACGGGAGCTTCACCTGCGCGAACTTCCCTTCCTTGGCGAGGAGCTGCGCGCCTCCGCCGGCGCTGCGCACCATCTGCCCGCCGCGGCCCCGCTTGAGCTCGATGTTGTGCAGGGTGGTCCCCAGCGGGATGCTCTTCAGGGGGAGACTGTTCCCCGGAAGGATGTCCACCGCGTCACCCGAGATCACCATGCTCCCCACCTTCAGCCCCACCGGAGACAGGATGTAGCGCTTCTCCCCGTCGGCGTAGTGAATCCTCGCGATGCGGGCCGACCGGTTCGGGTCGTATTCGATGCCGGCCACCTTCCCCGGGATCCCGTCCTTGTCCCGCTTGAAATCGATGATGCGGTAGCGACGCTTGTGCCCGCCGCCCCGGTGCCGGACCGACAGCCATCCGAGGTTGTTGCGGCCTCCGGTCCGATTGTGCTTGTCCAGGAGCCCCTTGAGCGGACGGCTCTCGGTGATCTCCTCGAACGTGTAGCCCGTCTGGAATCGGCGGGCGGGCGACGTGGGACGGTACGATTTGATCGGCATCACACGCCCTCGAAGTATTCGATCATCTTCTCGCCCACTTTCAGCTTCACGTAGGCCTTCTTCCAATCGGGGCGGCGGCCCACGCTCCGTCCGACGCGCTTCACCTTTCCGTGCATCTGCGAAGTCCGGACGGTCTCCACTTTGACCGAGAAGAGAGCTTCCACAGCGGTCTTGATCTGGATCTTGCTGGCATTACGGGCCACCCGGAAGCACAGGAGTCGCTGGTCGTCCTTCAGCCTCGTGGACTTCTCTGTAACCAGGGGGGCAAGAATGATCTGATGGGCAGGTCGGTTCATGACGCGTAGATCTCCGCCAGGCTCTCCGCCGCCGACCGGGTCAGGACGAGCGTGTCGTGGTGGAGCAGCTCCACCACGCTGAGGCTCGACGCGCGAGACACCCCCACCTTCTGGAGGTTCCGCGCGGCCAGCTCGAGGTTGCGCCCGACCTCGCGATCCACGAAGAGGACCTTTCCCGTAAGCTCCAGCGCCTCCAGGAGCCGGGTCATTTCTTTCGTCTTCGGGCTAGACAGGTCGAGATTCTCCACCAGCCGGACCTTGTCTCCCCGCAGCTTGGAGGAAAGGACGGACCTGACTGCGTTCCTGCGCATCTGCTTCGGCAGAGAGTTCTCGTAGTCGTGGGGATGGGGTCCGAACACCGTGCCGCCATGCCGCCAGATCGAGCTCCGGATCGAGCCCACGCGGGCCCGTCCCGTCTTCTTCTGCTTCCACAGCTTGCGGCCGCTGCCCGAGACCTCGGCGCGGGTCTTGGTCTGCCGGGTCCCCGAGCGCCCCGCGGTGCGGTACGCGTTGACCGCCTCGAAGATCAGATGCCGCTTCAACGGGTACCCGAAGACCGCGTCTTCGAGCGCCAGCTCTCCGACTTTTTCGTTTTGAAGATTCACGACCTTGAGCGCGTCCATCTCGTCTCCCAGCCTATTTCTTCTTTGCAGGGGCCTTGGCGGCGGTCTTGGCGCCCTTCTTCGGCGCCGGGGCGGCCTGCCGCGCCTGGCGGATCTTGCGGGGCGCGGGAGAGCGCCGGATGATCAGGTATCCCCCGTCGGCCCCCGGGACCGCTCCGCGGACGACCAGCAGGTTGTTCTCTACATCCAGCCGCACGATTTGGAGATTCTTGACGGTCACGCGGACCGCACCGAGATGACCCGCGCCGCGCATGCCCGCGAAGGTCCTCGAAGGGAACGCCGACGCCCCCACCGATCCCGGGGCTCGGTGGAACATCGATCCGTGGCTCGCGGCGCCGCCCCGGAAATGATGGCGCTTCATGACGCCCGCGAATCCCTTTCCCTTGCTGATCCCGATGACGTCCACGTTCTCGTCCACCTTGAAGACCATCCCCGCCGTGATCTGATCGCCGATGCCCAGCGCTTCTCCTTCCGGGAGGATCTTGAACTCCCGGATGCGCCGCGTGGGAGACACCTTGGACTTCTTCAGGTGCCCGAGCAGCGCCTTGCTGAGCTTGCGCTCCGCCGTGGGCTCCACGTAGCCGACCTGCACCGATTCGTATCCGTCCGTCTGCTTGTTCTTCTTCTGGATGACCACGCAGGGTCCCGCCTTCAGGACGGTGACGGGAATCGCGTTCCCCTCGGGGGAGAAGACCTGGGTCATTCCCAGCTTGATTCCGATGATTCCTTCGATCATATTCAGCCGTCGTTCCTATTTGCCCAGCGCCTTGATCTCGACTTCCACGCCGGCAGGCAGATCCAGCTTCATCAACGCATCCACCGTCTGGGGCGTCGGCTCCAGGATGTCGATCAACCGCCGGTGGGTCCGGATTTCGAACTGCTCCCGGGACTTCTTGTCGACGTGCGGAGAGCGCAGGACCGTCCAGCGGTTGCATCCCGTGGGAAGAGGGATGGGCCCCGCCACCCGGGCGCCCGTTCGCCGCGCCGTGGACACGATCTCGGTAGTGGACTGGTCCAGGATCCGATGGTCGTAGGCTTTCAAACGGATCCGGATCTTCTCGTTCAGCATGCTTTCTCCCGGGCCTTTCCTGGCTGGCCCCTCACGCCTGAATCTCGGTGACGGTTCCGGCTCCGACGGTGCGGCCGCCTTCCCGGATGGCAAAGCGCAGCCCCTTGTCCATGCCGATGGGGGTGATCAGCTCGATGCTCAGCGCCACGTTGTCCCCCGGCATCACCATCTCCACTCCCTCGGGAAGGGTCGCCACTCCCGTCACGTCCGTCGTCCGGAAGTAGTACTGCGGCCGGTACCCATTGAAAAACGGCGTGTGCCGCCCCCCCTCTTCCTTCGTCAGGATGTACACCTCCGCCTTGAACTTCGTGTGCGGCGTGATGCTCCCGGGCTTCGCCACCACCTGACCGCGCTCCACGTCCGTGCGCTCCGTCCCGCGCAGCAGCACCCCGATGTTGTCCCCGGCCATCCCCTCGTCCAGCAGCTTCTTGAACATCTCCACGCCGGTCACCACCTTCTTCTGCGTCGGCCGGATTCCCACGATCTCCACTTCCTCCCCGACCTTCACCTTCCCCTGCTCCACCCGGCCCGTCACTACCGTGCCTCGGCCCGAAATCGAAAACACGTCCTCGATCGGCATCTGGAACGGCTTGTCGATGGCGCGCTCCGGGATCGGAATGTAGCTGTCCACCGCGTCCATCAGCGCCACGATCCCCTTCTGCGACTCGTCGTCCCCCTGCATCGCCTTCAGCGCCGAGATCTTCATCACCGGAATCTCGTCCCCGGGATATTTGTACTGCTTCAACAGCTCCCGAACCTCCAGCTCCACCAGGTCCAGCAGCTCCTTGTCGTCCACCGCGTCCACTTTGTTCAGCGCCACCACGATGCGCGGCACCCCGACCTGGCGCGCCAGCAGAATGTGCTCCCGCGTCTGCGGCATCGGACCGTCCGCCGCGGAGACCACCAGGATCGCCCCGTCCATCTGCGCCGCTCCCGTGATCATGTTCTTCACGTAGTCCGCGTGCCCCGGACAGTCCACGTGCGCGTAGTGCCGCTTGTCCGTCTCGTACTCCACGTGCGCCGTCGCGATCGTGATCCCGCGCTCGCGCTCTTCCGGAGCGTTGTCGATGCTGTCGAACGACCGCACCACCACCTTCGGAAACTTCTTCGCCATCACCATCGTGATCGCCGACGTCAGCGTCGTCTTCCCGTGGTCCACGTGACCGATGGTCCCCACGTTCACGTGCGGTTTCGAACGATCAAATTTTTCCTTCGACATCTCACCCTTCCTCCCGGCCGCCGCCGGAGGTCTGCGAAGCAGGTGGAGCCCACGACCGGGATTGAACCGGTGACCCCGTCCTTACCAAGGACGTGCTCTACCACTGAGCCACGTGGGCGAAACCGGACTCGCCGGGGGCCGGGAGAGCGTCCCTGCGGCCCGGCTGGTAGGCTCTACGGCGCGCTTCCTGGAAATTGGAGCGGGAAACGGGATTCGAACCCGCGACCCTCAGCTTGGAAGGCTGACGCTCTAGCCACTGAGCTACTCCCGCTCGATATCGGTTTCAGCCGACGCCCCTCCGGATCCTTTCGCGAGCAGGATTCGGTGAGCACCTTCGCCGCGCTTATTGGTGGGGAGAGGAGGATTCGAACCTCCGAAGCACTACGGCGGCAGATTTACAGTCTGCTCCCTTTGACCGCTCGGGAATCTCCCCACGTCGGGACGAGGCGCGGGGCGACCGCTCGCCCGGCACCGCTCGACACTCCTTCAACCTTGCCTTGCGGGCACCGGGGGCATCCGCAGTGCCACCATTCCTTGCTCCAGGCTCCGCGGAACTTTCTATTCCGTGGAGCTGGCGAAGGGATTCGAACCCCCGACCCGCTGATTACAAATCAGCTGCTCTACCTGCTGAGCTACGCCAGCTTATGCGAACCCGTAATGCTAGCAAAGCAATCACTTAGATGCAATACATTTTTTTCAAATCTTGTCAGGCCGGGCCTCTCTCGCCCCGCTGGCGGACGACTTCGAACAAGGCGATCCCCGCCGCCACGGAAACATTCAGCGAATCCACCCCCGCCGCGAGCGGAATCCCTACCAGAACGTCGCAGCGCTCCCGGACCAATCGGCGCATACCCCCCTCTTCCCCTCCCAGCACCATGGCCACCGGGAGTGAATAGTCGAAACGGGTCCAAGAAGTGGTCGCTTCTTGATCCAGGCCGACGACCCAGATCCCCTTTTCTTTCAGCTTTTCGAGAAGGCTCACCAAGTTCCCGGCGATCGCCAGTCGGACCTTGTCGGCATGGCCCGCGGAAGCCCGGGCCACGCCGGGCCCGGACTTCACGGCCCCATGCTCGGGAAGGAAGACGCCGTCCACGCGGGCGGCGGCGGCTGACCGCAGGATCGCCCCCAGATTTCTGGGGTCCTCGACCCGATCCAGGACCAGGAAGAAGGGACGGCTTCCCGATGTGGCGAGGACCTCTTCCACCGTCACGGGCCCGCTGCCCGATACGCGTGCGACGACTCCCTGATGGACCCCGCCGGAGGAGAGACGGTCGAGCTCCTCCCTGGGAATGCGCGCGATGGGAACATTCTTGCGCTGAGCCAGCGCCAGAATCGACCGTACCTTGCGGTCCTGGCGCCCGACCATGACGTGGATCTGGTCGACCTTGCGACGGCCGGACTTGAGCGTCTCGAGAACCGGGTGAACCCCGTAAAGAATCTCCGACTTCCCAGCTTTCATGCTTCGCCTTCCATGAGCTCCGCAATCTTCGCTGCGCGCTGCGCACAGCCGGGGACCCCGAGCGGAAGTTGGATTCCCGCGGCTTCTTCGATGAGCGGAACCAGACGAGCCAGTTCCGGCCCGGACCCCCGGGCCGTCAGCGCCAAACGGATCGGATGATAGAGGCTTCTCCCTTTCGTTCCCGTGAGTCTTCCCGTCTCCTGTGCGATTTGCCTGTAGGCGTCCAGGTCGAGCGGCCGCTTTCCGGAAAGAAGCTTCGCGAAAGTTCGAATCACCTCGCGGCAGGACCCCTCGCGCAGGTCGGCGAGGATCTCGGGCTCCCTCAAGCAGGCTTCGGGATCGAAGTGAAGAATGATCCGGACCGCATCGGTGCCGGGAATCTCATCGAGATGCGACACCGACTCCTTGACCAGATCGAGGAGGTGGCTCAGCCATGCGCGGTGGGCCTGATCGACGACCGGCGGAAAATCCCCCCGCGACTGGAAGTACGGAAGTGCCTGCTCCGACAGCGCCTGCGAGGCCGACCGGCGCAGGTGCTGGTTCGCAAGCCAATCCAGCTTCATCCGATCGAACACGCCCGAGGACC
>DASYRY010000164.1:0-10272 GCA_036004025.1 Candidatus Polarisedimenticolia bacterium
AGAACTTTCGACGCTCCTTGCGGCGGAGTCTCGTCATGCTTCCCGCGGTCTACCGCTACTACCGCCGGCATCGGACCCCGTTCTCCCTCCAGAGCCTGCTGGCCCTCCTGCAGGAGAACCTCCCTTCGGGGCTTTTCTCCATGCAGGATTACATCCACTACCTCGACTCCTTGATCAAGCAGATGGGACTCGCCACCTCGTTCCGAGGTTTGAAAAGAGAGCTTTACATCCCGGCCATCAGCCTGGACAAGCCCATGCGAACCGTGTTCGGGGACGAAGGATGGCGCGACGTGCCGATCTCACGGGCCATTGCGGCCTCGTCGGCGCTTCCCTTCTATTTCGAGCCGGTGTCGATCGACGGGGTGGATTACGTGGATGGCGGCACGGCCCAGATCGCGCACGTGGACATCGCGATCAACCAGGGAGCGAGCCGCATCCTCGTGCTGAACCCAATCGTTCCCATCCAGAACGATCAGAGCCGCGTTTGCATTCCCTCGTTCGCGGGAGGCTGCGCGCGCATCGCGGAGAAGGGCATCTCCTACGTTTGGGACCAGGCGGCGCGCATCAACAGCCACGAGAAGCTGGAGATGATCCTCGCCCGACTCCGGGTCTCGCACCCCTGGGCCAAAATCGTCCTGGTCGAGCCCGGCGGAAGCGACACCGTGCTCTTCGCCCAGCACATCCTGAGCTACGCTTCCCGTGTCCAGATCCTCGACTACGGCTATCGATCCACCAAGACGTTCCTCCGCGAGCGCGGAGAGGAGATGCGCGAGATGTTTCTTCCCTCCGCCGTTCCGGACGGCGCGGTGAAAGGACATGGATAGATCTCGTCGCGACCTCCTGGCGCTGGGCGTGGCGACCGCGGCAGGCTCCTTGCTGGGGTGCGGGCGCGAAGTCGTCTCCAGGACTCCCGTGCCGAGCGCACAGCCGGCCACCGCGCCTCAGGCGCTTCCTCCTCCCGTCCCCCCCGCGGCCTACGCGCGACGCCGGGAGCGCCTTCTGGCGAAGATGCGGGAAGCAGGGATCGACCTGTTTCTCGCGACCCCCTCGGCGCACCTGCACTACCTCACCGGAGCGCAGCTTCGGCGCAGCGAGCGACTCATCGCCTGGGTGCTGAGAAAGGACGGCACGAGCTTCGTGGTGGGCCCTGCCTTCGAGGCCGACCGCCTGAAGGACTCCGGGATGCCGGGGGAGCTCAGGACCTGGCAGGAATCGGAGGATCCGATCGCTCTCCTGGCGTCGTCGATCTCCGACGCGGGACCCTCTCCCATCATCGCCGTAGAGGGAACCACCTGGTTCGACGACCTCGCGCCGCTCTCGCGTCGCATCCCGGCAGGGCGGGTGAAGAGCGCGACGCCGCTGCTCGCTCCGATCCGGATGGAGAAGGATCCCGAGGAAATCGCGCTGATCGGCGCCGGCGCGCGACTGACGACGCGCATCATCCGGCGGCTAATGGACGAGCTGAAAGAGGGCCAGACGGAGGAGGAGGTCCTCGCACGCGCCGGAGAGCTCGCGAGGCAATGGGAAGTCACTCTCGAAGGGCTCGTCCAGTTCGGGACCCGATCCGCCATCCCCCACGCGCCCGCGGGAAAAACGCCGTTGCACGCCGGGGACGTCGTGCTCTTCGACATGGGGGTCTCGGTGCACGGCTACCAATCCGACGTCTCCCGCACCTTCGCGTTCGGCAAGCCCCCTGCCCGCTTCTCCCAGGTCTTCCAGATCGTCCAGGAGGCCCAGGCGACCGGAGTGCACGCCGCGCGTCCCGGCATCCCCGCCTCGGCCGTGGACGAGGCGGCCCGATCCGTAGTCCGCAGAGCCGGCTTCGGTCCGGCCTTCACGCACCGCCTCGGGCACGGCCTCGGCCTGGAGGGGCATGAGCATCCCTATCTCGTGGCGGGCAACGGAATGCCGCTGCGCGAAGGGATGACCGTCACCATCGAGCCTGGAATCTATCTGTCGGGGGAATTCGGGGTCCGCCTGGAGGACGACGTGGTGGTGGCCCCCGGGGGCGCCGAGATACTTTCGAAGGAGCCGGGCGCCTGATCCCCCGGCCCACTGCGGCGATCGATCAGTTGTCCAAGCGCATCGAGATGACGCGGCTGACGCCGGGCTCGTCCATGGTGATGCCGTAGAGCAGGTCCGCGGCTTCCATCGAGCGGCGGTTGTGGGTAATCAGAATGAACTGGGTCTCCGGGGTCAAATCCCGCAACATGCGCGTAAAGCGCCCTACGTTGGCCTCGTCGAGAGGCGCATCCACCTCGTCCAGCACGCAGAATGGGGACGGCCGGTAGCGGAACAGCGCGAACAGCAGCGCCACCGCCGTCATCGCCTTCTCCCCTCCCGAAAGCAGCGAGATGTTCTGCAGGCGCTTGCCGGGAGGCGAGGCGATGATCTCGATGCCGCACTCGAGGACGTCCTCGTCTTCCATGAGGCGTAACTCGGCCTTCCCTCCCCCGAACAGCGCGACGAAGCTCCGATTGAATCCCTCCTGAATCTTGTCGAAGGCTTCCAGGAACTTCTCCCGGGAGGTGCGGTTGATCCTGCGAATCGTCTCATGAAGAGACTCGATCGATTCTTCCAGGTCCTTCTTCTGTTTGGCGAGGAAGAGGTGCCGCTCCTCCATCTCCCGGTACTGCTCCAGCGCGGCGAGGTTCACGGCCCCCAGCTGCTCGACGCGCTCCTTGAGCTGCGCGATCTCGGCTTGAATCTCGGCGGCCGAGTTCTCTCCTTCGGGCACCGGCAACGCTCTCAGCTCATCGAGCGACATCCCGAGCTCCTCGCGGGATGAGGATTCCAGATGGCTTCGCTCCACTTCCAACCGGGCCACCTCCACCTCCGCCTCGGACGACCTGCCGCGCAGCTCGTCGAGCGCGGCGCGCGCCGCTTTCTCCCGCTGCTCCGACAGGGAAAGGGCGCCTTTCTGCGTCCCGGCTTCCAGCTCCCTCCGCTCGAGCTCGCCGGAGAGCGTCGAGCGCTCTTCCTCGGCCAGGCGCAACGACTCGTCGAGGGAGAGAATCGAGGCCTCCAGCGATTCCACCAGCTGTGTCGCGGCACTCGCCTCGCGGCGGGCCCGCTCCATCCTGTCTCGGTCCTCCCCGGCCGCCTTTCTCAGGGACTCCAGGGCGGACTCCTCGTGCCCGATCCGATCCCTCCGGGAAGCCACCTCGGTGCGGAACGCGCCCAGCGCTTCGGCTCCTCCGGTGACCGCTTCGCGACGCGCAGAGAGGTCCTCGGCGGCCCGCGCGATGCCCTCCTCTTTCTCTCTGCGAGCGGTATCCGCGGCGGCGAGCAGATCGCACAGCCCGGCATTCTCCGCTTCGAGGCTTCGCCCTTCGTCTTCGAGACGACCTCCCTCCTCCTGAGCCACCCGCAGGGCGCGCTCGGCGTGACGGACGTCCTCCTCGAGTCGAGTCAGCTTGAGGCGGGCCTCGACGAGCTCCGCATCTTTTTCCCGAAGGTGCGCTTCCAGCGTGGCGACGCGCTGCGTGAGCGCGACACGAGTTGCCTCCCGCTTCTCGCGCTCGCGCTCCGTGGCGTCGCGCTGCTGTCTGGCGCTCGACAGCTCGCGCTCCAGATCCCGCTGAAGGTGCCGGCGCGAGAGAATCCCTCGGCTCTCCCCGGCGAGTCCCCCTTCGACCAAACCCTCCGGTCGCACGAGGTCCCCTTCGGGGGTCACGAAGGTCCATCCGGGAAACCGGGCGTGAAGATCGAGCGCGCAGGAAAGATCGGTCGCCAGCAGCGTGGAGCGCAGGATCCCCTTCAAGGATTCCACCGAATCCTCTTTCACGATCACTTTCTCGGCCAGCGATCCCAGGCACCCGGGATCGGCCATCAGTGCCTCCGGCGGCCTCCCCCCGCTTGGCACCTTCCGCCCCGAGAGATAGAACCCGCATCGTCCCAGCGCCCCGTCGCGCAGGTGCCGGACCCCTTCCAGAATGTCGTGGTTCCCCTCCACCAGCACGGCCTCCAGGAGATTCCCAAGGGCCGCTTCGGCGGCGGCGAGGAATCGCGGCTCCACCTCGATCGCGTCGGCCGCTCGGCCTCGCGCCTGCAGCTTTCCCTGGGAGGCGAGGCTCAGGATGCTCTTCAGAGCGTTCCCATCGCTTCCCGCGCTGCGCTCCGCCTCCTCGATCGACCGGTGGCGCTCCTCCATCTGCGCGATGCTCGCCGCCAGGATCTCGAGCCGGCCGGCGATCGACTGGAGCTCCGTCTGCTCGACCAGTAGGGCTTGGTGGGCCGAGTCGCGATCCTGGCGCACCCGGAGGAGATCGGAAGTGCGGGTGGACACCGAGGCCTCCGCCTCTTCATGATCCACTCTCTTCCTCTCGCGCTCCTGCGCCGCCACCGCCCCTTCCCGGTGCAGCTCTTCCCGGCGCTCCCCGAGCCTTTTCCTGTCCTGCTCGATCCTCTCGCCGCGACTTCGCGCCTCGGCCTGCCGATCCAGCGTGGAAAGCAGGGCGGTACGGGAGGCCTCGGCCTCGCGCTCGGCGGCCTCCAAGGCCTCCAGGCGCCGGCGGTGCTCCTCCTCTCGGCCCATCAGATCCTGCTCCAACTCCTGCCACGAGCGCGCCGCCTCCTCGAGCTGCGCGGCGCCGCGCGCGATCTCCGCCTCCCTTTGGGAGAGGCGAGCGCTCATCTCCGTGGCCTCGCCGCTGGAACGTAGAATGGCGCGCAGCGATTCCTCCCTCTGCTCGCGGGCGCGCTCCTGCTGCATCCGGTCGCGATCCTGAGCTCGGGAAAGATCGTTGAGGCGATCCCGAGTGCGGCGAATCTCGATTTCCCCCTCCTCGCCGCTGCGCCGCAGCCGCTCCACCTCCGCCTCGACCGCCCCCAGCTCTGCCGCCAGTCCCGCTCCCTGATCCGCGAGGAGAACGCGCGCCGCTTCGGCGCGCTGCGTCTCCGTCTCCAGCTCTCCCAGACGCGAGCGCAGCAGCGCGCTCCGGCGCGATCGAAGAGACTCGTGGAGACGCTGATGCCTGCGGGCTTTCGCCACCTGGCGGCGCAGCGCCGAAGACTGTTTGGCGACTTCGGTGAGGATATCGTGGATGCGCAGAAGGTTCGCTTGCGTCGCCTCGAGCTTCCCGAGCGCCACGCGCCTTTTCGCCTTGTACCCGAGGATTCCCGCGGCCTCCTCGAACAATCCGCGCCGGTCTTTGGGCTTGGCGGTGAGGAGGAGGTCCACCTTCCCCTGCTCGATCACGGAGTAGAGACGCGATCCCACCTGGGATCGAACGAGCATCTCCTGAATGTCCTTGAGGCGGCAGCGAATCCCGTTGAGGCAGTACTCGCTGTTGCCGTCTCGGAATAGACGCCGGGTCACGACGAATTCCTCGGAGGGGTCGGGGCCTCCGTTGGACTTCATGAACTTCAGCGTGACCTCCGCCATCCCGAGAGGCTTGCGGCTTTCGCTGCCGTTGAAGATGACATCGGACATTCGATCCGCCCGTAGCGAACGAGGACTCTGATCCCCCAGCACCCAGGAGATCGCATCACCGATGTTGCTCTTCCCGCAGCCGTTGGGCCCCACCACCGCGATGATTCCCGGCCGGAACTCGAAGGCCGTACGCGTGAAAAATGACTTAAACCCTTGGATTTCCATGCGATCGAGAGTGAACATCGAGCTCCCGGGATGATGATCGGATCGGACGCTTTCGGATCCACGACACCAGGCGATCTGGCGCCGGATTCTAACGGAAAGCGCAGGGTGTGTAAAGAATGGAAGCGCAGGATCTGGTGGGAGTCCGGGGTGCGCTCACAAGGAATTGTATCGGGAAAGCGGGAGAAACGTTCAAGCGATACTTTAGTGATCTCGCGAAAGGATGAGGTCCGGGAGGGTCTCCAAAGCCCTTCTCGCCACGTTGTCCGGGAAGTGACGCAGCTCCATGCGCGCCCTCTCTCCATACTGCCGGGCGAGGTCTCGAGTGCGATCCAGGGTCCCGTGCTCCCGCACCAGCTCGACGAGCTCCGCGCTCGGAACGCGTGAGAAATCCCGATCCTCCAACACCGCGCAGACGCGCTTTCGGTGCGAGGGATCTCCCTTTTCCAGGAGGTAGATGAGAGGCAGGGTCACTTTCCCTTCGCGCAGATCCGATCCCACGGGCTTTCCCAAAGTGCGCTCGTCGGAAGTGAAATCCAGCATGTCGTCCACGAGCTGGAAGGCCATTCCCAGGTTCAGACCATAGTTCTCCAGCGCCGTCTCGCGCTCCCGACCGATGCCGGCGAGCACCCCGCCGACCAGGCTGCAACCCGAGAAGAGGCAGGCGGTCTTGCGGCGGACGATCTCCAGATGCTCTTCTGCCGAGACGCCGACCTCGCCGAGCCTGCGCTGCTGGATCAGCTCGCCTTCGATCATCCGCAAGGTGATGTCCGCGAGGATCTTGATGACCCTCAGGTCGTCGGCCGTGAGCGCCATCGACATCGACTTGATGTAGAGATAATCGCCCAGGAGCACCGTCAGGCTGTTGCCCCACTGGGCGTTGAGAGAGGATCGCCCTCGCCGGATCGTGGCACCGTCGATCACGTCGTCGTGGACCAGCGTCGCTGTGTGGATGAACTCGAATACCGAGGCGAACAGGACGTCGCGCTCCCCTCGATAGCCGCACATCTGAGCAGAGAGAAGCAGGAGCAGGGGGCGCACCCGCTTGCCGCCGCCGTTGGAGAGATAGCTCCCCAGCTCGTCGATGATCCCGATCTCGGAATGGAGGTTCCTGGCGACCTCCGCCTCGACCGCCGTGAGCTTGGATCCCACCAGGCCGAGGATGTCCGAGAAGATCAGACCTCCCGGGATGGTTCGGGTCATCTCCTTCAAAAGCTTCTCCCCCAGACGCCCCTCAGGCCGACGGCCGAGGCGGAAGGACAGGGTCGAACTTCCGAACCCTCAGCACATGGTCGCCCTGGAGCTGGTAGCAAATCCCCTTCGCGTAGTACCACCAATTCTCCCGCCCCGGGGTCTCGGCGAAGGTCTGCCGCCGCTCCGGCAGTCCCAGGCTTCGCAGGATCTTCCCGCGGTTGGAGCCCTCCCCGAGCTGGCTGAGGAGGTCGCTGACCTTGGCCCAGCTGGGATGATCCTGGATCACGGCGTCCACGGACACCTCGGTTCGGGTCTTGAACGTCTTGGTGATGTCGACGTCCGCCGGCACGCTGTAGCGGACGGGATCGAAGCTCTTGGGATCGTAGAAGCGCAGGTAGAAGTAGTCGAACTTCGGATCCGGGAGCACTCTGAGGAGATAACGACCCTCCGCGTCCGTCCTTCCGCGGCCGAATTCCACCTGCCGGCTGCCGGTGCTGAAATGGAGGAGATTGAGGGTGGTCTTCGTCTTGATGAGGCGGACGGGATAATCCGCCATAGGCGCGCCGCTCTGATCCTTGAGCGTCCCATGGATGACGATCTCCGCGCTGGCGGTCTCCTGCGCCGCGCAGAACGAAACGGCAAGGAGCAGCGCTGCCAGCGCTCCCATTACTCCCACCGTCATCTTTCGGCGCATGAGGGCCCCTAGCGATAATTCTCGAACTGCATCTCGATCGTCAGAGGACTGGCCCGCAGGACCTGCATGATGGACTGGAGATCGTCCCGGCTCTTCCCCTTCACCCGTACGAGATCCCCCTGGATGGCGGCCTGCACCTTTCGCCCCGTCCCCTTGATGATCTTCACGATCTCCTTCGCCTGCTCGATGGGGATTCCCTGTTGCAGCGAGACCTTCTGACGGAGCGTTCCGCCCGCGGCTTCCTCGGGCTTCCCGTACGTGAGGCACTTCGGTGAGACCTTGCGCGCGGCCAGGCGCTGGCCGAGCATCTCCACGACGCTGCGGCGCTGGTAGTCGTCGTCCGCCGCAATCAGGATGTCGTTGCTCTCGCGGCGCACCTCGCTCTTGCTACCCTTGAAATCGTATCTCGTGCGGATCTCTTTCATCACCTGCTGGATCGAATTATCCACTTCCTGCAGATCCACCTTGCAAACGACGTCGAAGGAATTCTCTTGCGCCATGGCACGCCCGCCTTGAACGGTGTGAAGAGGGGCGAATTCTAGCACCGGCCTTTCGGCCAGATCAAGGCGAAGCCGGCGCGCTGGGCGGATGGTCTCCGAGGGTCTGGATCTCGACGCCGCGCGGGATGCGGTAGGTGAACAGCTTTTCCGACAGGTTCTTGTCGACGCGGATCCGCTCGAAGCGGTACTCCATTCGGTTTCCCAAGGGATCCAGCATGCGGATGCGCCGAATCGCCCCTCTCGAGGCCTCCACGTCCAGCGTGATGGAGTCGTAAGGGAAATCTTTCCCGCGCGGGGTCAGCTTCAGAGTCCAGATGTCCGCATTGCCTGCCGAGGGCATTCCCTCCACGGCGAAATCGGCTTCCAGCGAGACCTCTCCCAGAAGAAGCTTCGTGGTCACGGCGCCGGCGTCCAGATCCTGCATCGATCCCACCAGCACGGCCTTGTCCTCCGGGAGGTAGAGGTACGCCTTCTTCCCGTCGGTGACGGCGAGCTTGCCCGGGGGAGTGTCGTACTCCCAGCGCATCCTGCCGGGGAATTTGAGGGAGACGACTCCCCTCTCCTCCTGCGGGCGGGGAAGCGCGCGCGATTCGAGGACCTGCTTGAAATCGGCGACCAGCCCCGGAGAATCCCGGTAGAACGTTCGCATGCGCTCCAGGAGGGTGTGCAAGTCGCTGGGAGAAGCGACCCCGGAGCCCGAGCTCGAGAGGGTGGCGCAAAGGAGCAATGAAAACGGCAGGGTTGCCAGCGATCGATGCACGCCGGAGATTCTAGCATCCGCGACGGCGAGGTCCAACGCGCTATAATCCCTTCATGTGTGACCTCGTCCCACTCTCGCCGCGGAGCCTCCTGTCGGCGGGGGCCGCTGGAGCGTTCGTCGCCATTCTCATTGTTGGATGCGCAGGAAAAGACGGCGGCCGGCCGCCGGAATCCTCCTCTTCCTCTTCGGTTCGTTCCCGCGCCCTCAAGCTCCTGCGGGACGGGGAAGCGCACAAGGCTCTCAATCTTCTGGAAAAAAGTCGCCGCAAAGGAGAGCCGGATGACGCTTTTCTGCTCGGGGAGGCGGCCCTGCGGTCCGGGAGGTACCTCAAGGCCTCGAATGCGTTCCGGGAGGTCCTCTCGGCGCGCCCCGAGGATCTCCCGGCCTCGATGCGCCTGGCGCGGATCGCCTTCCTGGAGGCCCATTACCAGGAGGCCCGAAAGCAGCTGGACTGGATTCTGGCGCGCTCGCCCGATGCGACGGAGGCCCGGGCCTTGCGCAGCCGCATCCGCCTGCGGCTCGGCGATCTCAATGGCGCCGCGTCCGACGCCCGCCGCTGGTCGGAGCTGGCCCCGAAGGATGCGGAGCCGTTGAGCATCCTGGGCTCCGTCCAGATCCTTCGCGGCGATGCCGAGGGGGCCGTCCTGCTCCTGAAGCGAGCGGTGGAGCTGGATCCCACGCATCTCCCGTCCCGGCTCGATCTCGCGAAGGCGTATCGTAAAGCGGGGGAGCCGAGACTCGCGCAGGAGACTCTGCGCGAGGCCGGCCGACTGGAGCGGGAGCAGCGGCGAGTCGCCCAGCAGCGCGCCGAAGCCAGCTACCACCGCCTGCGGGCCCTGGACCTGATGGAAGCGGGAAAGCCGAAGGATGCGTTGCGCAGCTACCAAGATGCCTTGAGTCACGACCCGAAGAACGCCAACCTGCTGCGCGAAGCGGGAGAGGCGGCCCTCGCCTCGGGAGGCTCCACCCAGGCGCTCGTCTATCTCGATGCGGCTCTGCCCCTCGCGCCTTCCGATGCGCGCATCCGGCGAGTCCGCGGCGAAGCCCTTCTCGCCACCGGCGATCCCGAGAGAGCCTTGCAGGACCTTCAAGAGGCCGCGCGTCTGGACCCGACCGATCCGGCCCCCCATCGCGCCATGGCCAAGGCCTACGAGACCCTCCATCGCCCCGAGGCGGAGAAAGAGCGCGCCATGGCGGACCGGCTCGAGCGTGAAGCGGCTCCTCCGGTGGGCGTCCTGGACACTCCATGACAAAACGGCTCGCGCTGCTCTCCTTGGCATTGCTCGCGGCGATCGGGTGCCGTGACGGCGGATCTCCCCCACCGGCGCCTTCCTCCTCCGATCAGGCCGGGGGAAAGATCCTTCTCGAGGATGTGACGAAGCGATCCGGAATCGGCTTTCAGCACTTCACGGGCGCCAGCGGCCAGAAATACCTGCCGGAAACCTTGGCTTCCGGAATCTGCGCCTTCGATTACGACGGTGACCACCGGACCGATGTCTACTTCGTGAACGGGGCGCCCCTCGGCAAG
>DASYRY010000165.1:0-2511 GCA_036004025.1 Candidatus Polarisedimenticolia bacterium
CCTCAGGCGTCCGGAGTCGATGACCAGGGCAACTTTTCCGCGAGCCACCACTTCGGAGAGGCAGGAGACCGGCGCGGAAGACTCCACGATCTCGAAGGTCGGCTCCGCCAGGGCTCCGGCCGATTTGTGAGCCGCCGATGGATCGCCGAGAAGGGCGCCGAGCAGTCCCGATTCGGAGAGCATCCCGACCAGCCGGTCCCCCTCCATCACGGGGACCTGGGAAATCCCGTGCTGCTTCATCACGCCCAGCACCTGCTTCACCGATTCTGCCGCCTGGGCCGAGATGACTTGTTGCGGGCGCCGGTTCAGAAGATCCTCCACCTTTCCCGCGACGTTGTCCTCCAGGAATCCGTTCTCTCGCAGCCAGGAATCGTCGTAGACTTTGCTCAAGTAGCGCGAGCCCGAATCGGGCAGGAGGACCACGATGGTCTTGCACTCTGGATTGGCCCGGGCGAACTTGATCGCTCCCGCCATCGCGCCCCCGCAGGAGCCGCCGCCGAAGAGCCCTTCCTTGCGCGTCAGGTCCCGGGCGGTCATGAAGCACTCTTTGTCGCTGACCTGGACCACCTCGTCCACCAAGGAAAGATCGATGGTGCCGGGGATGAAATCCTCCCCGAACCCTTCCACCTTGTAGGTCTTGAGGATCTTGGGCGCGTTTCCCGTCTTGACGTACTCGTAATAGATGGAGCCGACGGGATCCACCAGCACGTACTTGACGGCAGGCTTCTTCGGCTTGATGTGGCGCGCGATACCGGTCAGCGTCCCGCCGGTGCCGGTGGCCACGACCACGGCGTCCAGCTTCTCGCCCATCTGTTCCCAGATTTCCGGACCGGTCGTCCTGAAGTGCGCCTCGGGGTTGCTCAGGTTCTGGTACTGGTTCGCGAAGAACGCGTTGGGGGTCGTCTCGGCGATCCGCCGAGCGACCTGGTAGTAGCTGCGCGGATCCTCCGGCGGCACTGCCGTCGGCGTGCTGATCACTTTCGCCCCGAAGGCGCGCAGCGCCTTGATCTTCTCGTCGCTGACCTTGTCGGGCATGACGAGAATCGTAGCGTAGCCCCGGGCGGCCCCGACGAGGGCAAGTCCCATCCCGGTATTCCCCGAAGTGCACTCGACGACGGTGCCGCCCGGCTTCAGCTGTCCCGATTTCTCGGCGTCTTCGATCATCTGGACCGCGATCCGGTCCTTGACGCTGCTCCCGGGGTTCAGGTATTCCAGCTTCGCGTAGAAAGTGGCGCCCGTGTCGCGTCCCAGCCGGTTGATCCGGACGAGAGGCGTATGCCCGATGGCGTCCACGACGTTTTCAAACACGTTGTTCATGGCTCGTCATCTTGACTTGTTCGGGGGTACCGAGTCAAGGCAGCCGTCGCGCTCGTTTCCCCACCGGGAAACGCCCGCAAATGGGATGGAGACTGCGGAACAGAGCCCCCGAGTGTTAGAATGTATCGAGCGAATCGGAACCGCACCCAGGCGCCTCATGCCTCCCCGGAGAAGGCGAAGATGGACGAACCGTCGACCGACCTAAAAACCAAGATCCAGGAGCTGATCGACTTCCAGATCAATCCGGCCGTGGCGGGACATGGTGGATTCATCCAGCTGCTGGAATACAAGGACGGCGTGGTCTACCTGCGCATGGGAGGCGGCTGCCAGGGATGCGGCATGGCCAACGTTACCCTGAAGCAGGGGATCGAGAGAATGCTCCGGGAGGAGATTCCCGAGATCCAGCAGGTGGTGGACACGACGGATCACGCCGGTGGCACCAACCCCTACTATCAACCCTCGAAGTAAGGCGGAGCCGGAAACGCGGTCCCGCCTGTCGCGCGGCTCCCATCTTCCGTTGCGCCAGAAGGGTGCCATCCTTCTCATCTCGTGCTACGAGCTGGGGCATCAGCCCCTCGGTCTCGCCATGCCCCTCGGATTTTTCGAGGCCGCCGGCTTCCTTCCAGACGTGCTGGACATTTCTCTCGAGCCGCTCGATCCGGGCCGGATCGCCCGCGCCCGGCTGGTGGCGATCTCCACGCCTATGCACACCGCTTTGAGGCTCGGGGTGCAGGTGGCGAGCCACATCCGCCGGCAGAATCCTTCCTGCCACCTCTGCTTTCACGGACTCTACGCTTCGCTGAACGCGGAGCATCTTCTCGACGGGGTCGCCGATTCCCTTCTTGCAGGTGAATGCGAGGAAAGCTTGGTGGATCTGGCGCGGGCTCTGGAGAGCGGCAGGGATCCCGCCGAGGTCGAGGGGCTCCGGCTGCCCGGAAGCGATTCCGCCCCGATCTTGAAGCGATTGAGCTTCGTGACACCCCGCCGCGCCGGCCTGAGGCCTTTGAGCGACTATGCCGCGCTCGAGGAAGACGGCGAGCCGCGGGTCGCCGGACACGTGGAAGCCAGCCGCGGCTGCTTGCACCTGTGCCGCCACTGCCCCATCCCTCCCGTCTATGGGGGGCGCTTCTTCGTCGTGCCGAAGGAGGTGGTCCTCGAGGACATTGGCCGGCAGGCGGAGATGGGAGCGACGCA
>DASYRY010000166.1:0-4357 GCA_036004025.1 Candidatus Polarisedimenticolia bacterium
AGGGCCCTTCGTTTCCTCGAAATGGCGCTGTTCCCGCTCGTGTCGATCCTGATGGTCGCCAGTCTCTACAGCGTCTTCCGGGTCGTGCCCGACGAAGTGACCATGGGGGCGGTCCAGCGCATCTTCTATTTCCACGTTCCCTCGGCGTGGGTGGCATTTCTTGCGTTCTTCCTGGTCTTCCTGGCGAGCATCCTCCACCTGACGACCCGGCGCATGATCTGGGACACTCTGGCGCATGCGGCGGCGGAGCTCGGCGTGCTGTTCTGCGGCATCGTCCTCATCACCGGTCCGATCTGGGCGCGTCCCGCCTGGGGAACCTGGTGGACCTGGGAAGCGCGCCTGACCACCACTCTGGTCTTGGAGTTGGTCTTCGTGGCCTATCTGCTGCTGCGCTCCCAGGCGGAAAGTCGCACGCAAGGGGCGAGACTCGCCGCCGTCGTGGGGATCGTGGGTTTTTTGGACGTGCCCCTCATCTATTTCTCGGTGAAGATCTGGAGGGGACACCATCCGATCGTCTTCAAGACGGGGGGAGGGGAAGGACTCGAGCCCGTGATGCTCGGAGCCTTCATGCTGTGCATGCTGACGTTCACCCTGTTTTTCATCCTCCTGCTCGCTCTGAGGTTCCGGCTGGGTCTCCTTCAAGAGGAGCTGGCCGGGATCAAGGAGTGGGAGCCGGTGGCGGGAGCCTGACGTGAGAAGTTTCCATTATCTCTTCTGGGCCTACACGCTGATCTGGATCGTCCTCGCAGGCTATCTGCTCAGCCTGTCGTTGCGGCTGAGGTCCATCGCCTCCCAGCTGCGCCGTCTCAAGTCACGCATGCCAGGCGAAACGCCTTGAGTCCGACCGAGCTCGGTTCTCCCGCGCTCGCCGTCGGGTGAGCGCTGCGGCGCGGCAGGATCGAGGCGAACTTTCTTTGGGGAGTCATCGGGTGTCAGAGTCTGCGGTGGCGGTTTTCGGAAGCGGCGAGCCCGCGGAGGGGGAGCCGCTCTACGAGGAAGGAAGGCGGGTGGGTCATCTTCTCGCAAAGGCGGGATTCCTCGTGGTGAACGGAGGGTACGGTGGAGTCATGGAGGCCTCGAGCCGGGGCGCGCGCGAAGGAGGAGGCCGCTCGATCGGCGTGACGACGAGCGCGTTCACCCGCGGACCGGGCAACGCCTTCATGAGCGAAGAGCAGCGCGAGCCGGATCTTTTCCTGCGCACCCGTCGTTTGATAGAGCTTTCAGACGCCTATATAATTCTGCGCGGCAAGTCCGGTACTCTGGCCGAGCTTATGTTGCTCTGGGCTCTCAACCGCGGCGGCCTCCTCACTTCCACGCGCATCGTGCTGCTGGGGGAGTTCTGGGAGGAATTTCTGGAGTCCCTGAAGGGCCGGGACGTGGTTGAATCCAATCAGATGGAGATCACCCGGTTGGCGCGCACCCCGGAGCAGGCGATCGAAGAGATCGTCTCTTTCCTGCGATGAGCGAGGCTTCCTCGCGAGCTCCTGACGCGCCACCCCCCAAGGGGATTGTCCGCGACTACTTGGAGACCATCGTCACCTGCGTGATCTTCGTCCTCTTCGCCCGGACGTTCGTCTTCCAGCAGTCCAAGATCCCGACCGGCTCTATGATCCCTACGCTCCTCATCGGCGACTACATCATGGTGAACAAGCACGTATACGCTCCCACGAGTTTCGCCTGGGAGCGAAAGCTTCTCCCCATCAGGGAGATCCGGCGAGGCGACATCATCGTCTTCAAATACCCCGAGGCCCCGGAGAAGGACTACATCAAGCGGGTGATCGGGCTTCCGGGCGACGTGATAGAAGTCCGGCATCGTGAGCTTTACCTCAACGGGGTCCTCCAGACCGAGCCCTACATCCAGCACATTTCCCCCGCGGGCATTACGCTCGACGGGGACAACTACGCTCCCACCAAGGTTCCCCCGGACAGCTATTTCGCGATGGGGGACAATCGCGACAACAGCCAGGACAGCCGCGTGTGGGGATTCGTTCCGCGCGATAACGTGAAGGGCCGGGCCTTCGTGATTTTCTGGTCGTACGAAGAAGAGCGGGACGCTTACCTGCACACGGGCATGCTCGATCGCGCTCTGGCCATCTGGTCCAAGATTACGCACCTCTTCACCCGCACGCGCTGGCACCGCTCTTTCGACCTCATTCGCTGACGGCGCATTTCCGATCATTCCCATCGTGGCAGATCGTCACGCGGTCCGTCCGAGACCTCAAGGTGGCGACGCCATTCCTCGCGTTTCGTGGGGAAGTCCCGACGGTAGTGCGATCCTCGGCTCTCCTCGCGCTGCAGCGCCGAGCGGGCCACCAGACCCCCCAGAACCAGCATGTTCCGCGCTTCGAGTGGGACACGCCGGATCCGCCGGCAGGGGCGCCATTCCTGCAAGGCGCGGATCTGCTCGATCGCCGAGCGCAGAGCGGCCTCCTCTCGACGGATCCCCACCCGCGTCCACATCAGCTGCGCGAGCGTCGCCGCCTGCACACCTGCCTCGCGGCCGGACGGAGCGAGAGGCGCGGGAGCGTGGAATCGCCCCCCGCCCGTAACCGCCGGGGGACCGTCGGAAACGATGGCTTTCGCGGCGCGGGCTCCAAACACCACGCCTTCCAGCAGTGAATTGCTGGCGAGGCGGTTCGCCCCATGGACTCCGGTGCAAGCGACCTCTCCGGCGGCGAACAATCCCGGAACGCTCGTTCTGCCGTGCAGGTCGGTCTTCACGCCTCCCATGAAGTAATGCGCGCTGGGATGCACCGGCAGGAGGTCGCGTGACGGATCGAAGCCGAACCGCAGGCAGGTTTCATAGATTCGCGGAAAGCGCTTCCTCAGGACGTGCGGCTCGTGGCCGGTCAGATCCAGGAAGACGCAGGACTCTCCCGTCCTATCCAGCTCCTCGACGATCCCGCGTGAGACGACGTCGCGCGGCGCCATCTCCGCATCCGGATGGTAGCGTGGCATGAATCGCTCCCCGGCACCGTTACGCAACAGGGCCCCCTCGCCGCGCAGCGCCTCGGAGAGCAGGAAGCGCGGAACTCCCGGAGCAAAGAGTGTCGTCGGATGGAACTGGACGAACTCCAAATCCGCCATGATGGCGCCCGCACGATAGGCCATCGTCATGCCGTCCCCCGTGGCTTGGGGTGGATTCGTCGTCTCGCGATAGAGGCGCCCGGCGCCGCCGGAGGCCAGCAGGACGGCGCATGAGCGGACGGGCCGGATCCGTCCGGTGGTCTCTTCGAGGAGTGACAATCCCGCGCACCGTCGCTCTTCCATGATGAGATCGACGGCGAAAGTCCTGCTGAAGAAGACCAGCGAAGGGAGACCGCCGGCCCTGGCGAGAAGCGCCCGCACGATCTCCATCCCCGTGGAGTCACCTTGCGCATGCAAGACTCGACGACGGCTGTGGGCTCCCTCACGGGCGAATGCGAGGCGGGTCCCCTCGCGATCGAATCGCGTCCCCCATTCGATGAGCTCTTGGATCCGGTCCGGCCCCTCTTCCACGAGGGTCCGGACCGCCTCTTCGTCGCACACACCATCCCCCGCTCGAAGGGTGTCCTCCCGATGCAACTCGACTCGGTCCTCCTCCGAGAGCGCGACCGCAATGCCCCCTTGGGCTTGCAGCGTGTTGCTGTCGGAGGGATCGTCCTTCGTGACCACCCCCACGCTCAGACCGCGATCCGCCAGCTCCACGGCGGACCGAAGGCCTGCAATGCCCGATCCGACGATCAGGACATCGAACGAGGAGGAATCATCCTGAGGGCTTCTCACGCCTGCGACTCTTTCCTCAATACAGTAAGGCTTCGCGCGACGGATTCTAGCATGCCGGAATCGTCAGAACTCACTGTAATTTCAATAGTTAATGAAAGGAAGGACGGGAATCTCGATGGTTGACACCCCCTGGGCCCGACACTATACTTCCCCCGTCTTGTAAGGGTTTTCCGCATTCCCGCCGCGGCGGCCGCGACTCCACCCGAAGGATCGCCTGTCGATGGAACCATTGAAAAACTCGGGAACCTTTTCCGAGATCTCCTGCCCCCGCCTGATCGCTCGGCTCCACCAATCCCACTTCGACGGAACGCTGCGGGTCTCGCATGGAGGCCTCCTCAAGCTCCTCTTCTTCAGGAGCGGGGAGATTGCCATGGCTTCCTCGAACGACCAGACCGATCATCTGGCCCCCATCCTGATCAAAGCGGGCAAGCTGAAGCCCGAGCAGATGGACCTGGCTCGCAAGTCCGCGACGCCCGGGACGTCCCTGGCCCGAGTCCTCGTGCAGATGGGGTTTCTCACGAGCGGCGAGCTGTTCGCGGGAGCCCGTCAGCAGCTCAGGCAGATCGTGGCGAGCCTGCTCGGTATGACCGAG
>DASYRY010000167.1:0-3724 GCA_036004025.1 Candidatus Polarisedimenticolia bacterium
AGCAGATCGAGCCCCTTGCTGTTGTCCACCGTCGCCTCGGTGACGTTTTTCACCGTCATGGCCACGGGAAGATCGTCCCCTTCGTAGAAATAGGGGAGCTGCGTCTCAAAAAAGATGCTGAGACCCGGCTTCGCGGCCGGCGCCGTCGTCTGGGCGAGCGTCGTCGCAGCGGGGACGAGCATGAAAAGCACGGCGGGGGCGAGCAGAGCGGGGAGCGTCCGGTTCCATACGTTGAGTCGCGTCGTCACTTCCTCACCTCGTGCGGGAGCCACGAAAAGAGTCCCGGCGGAGCGCCGGGAGTACTGCCCGGAATCGGCAATTTTCATGGAATCTCTGTGGCGCAGCATGATAATCCGCAGCCCGCGAGGCGTCAAACGCAATAGGCCGGCAACCGGCTAGCGCCGCCCTCCTGAAGGGCCCGGCGAGGCGGGGTTTCGGGAGGTTCGCCGATCGGCGCCCGAGCCCGCGCTCACCAGCGACGCGACCACCGCCGCCGAAACGAGGAGGAGGATGAGCGCAGCGAGCCAGCGCATGGGACCCGAGCGCCGGAACACCGGCGTCCGGGGTGGGGGAAAAGCGATCACGCGTGCCCTCATCGGCTGGCTCCGACGTTGGGATATTGACGTTGCGAGATTATGCCCGCAGGCGGTGAAGGATTGCAAGCCGATCTCACAAAAGCCTTGCAGGACACTGGTTTTGACGGTATTAGGTTCCTATTCTAGGGAGGGACGCTTTGTACTGCTCGGGCTGTGGAGGGGGTCTTCAGGAGACCCAGTATCTCGATGTGGACATCGAGATGTGCCTGCAGTGCGGAGGCATCTGGCTGGAGGACGGCAGGCTGAAGGACCTGATCGACAAGGCGCGGCGAGGACTTCCCTCCCGATCGGTGGATAATGCCACCCGCTTTCGTTGCAACTACCGGCTGAGCGAGCAGGACCAGGCGCGGATCGTCAAGTGTCCCTGGTGCATCGGCATCCTCAAGCCGGTCAATTACACTTCTTCGTCGGGCGTGGCCATCTATGCCTGCATCAACAATCACGGTGTGTGGGTCCCGAAGGACAATCTGGAGCGTCTGCTACTCTTCCTCCATGTCTGGGACCATTACCTCAAGCCGGCTCGCAGCGCCTACGCCCAGCTGGCGCCGCTTGGCAAGCAGAGATTCCTTCGCCGTCACACGTCCTCCTGAGTCCATGGTCATGCGTCCCCTTGCGCCGGGAAGGCCGGCCCTCCCGGTCGCGGTCGTCTACAAGACCGTGCGCGCCAAGGTGATGACCCGCACCGCGAGCGCCCCGCCTCGACGAAGGACGCGGGCGCATTCCTCGACCGTGTATCCCGTCGTATAGATGTCGTCCACGAGCAGGATGCGCTTTCCGCGCGAGCCTGGTCCCGCCGCGAGCGCGAACGTGCCTCGCAGGTTCATCCGTCGATCCCGGCGTCCCAAGGAGGTCTGGGCTCGCGTGGGCGCCGTCTTGAGGAGGAGGCGCGGAGCATGGGGCAGCTTCGTGGCGGCGGCCACCGCCGCGGAGAGAAGCTCCGATTGATTGTATCCGCGCTCCCGCACCCTTCGCGGATGCAACGGCACGGGCGCCACCACATCCGCCTCCATCGCTTCCCCGGAGAGCGATCGGGCCAGCCACAGGCCCAATCGGCGCGCGAGAACCCGCTCCCCGTCGAATTTCACCCTATGGATCGCCTCGCGCAGGGCGCCATCGTAGATCCCCGCGGATCGGCAGCGATCAAAAGGCCTGGTCCGTCGCCGGCACTCGTCGCAGAGATAGGCGGGCGTGGGCGCGGGATGCTCGAAGGCGAATACGGGCTCGCCGCAGCGCCGGCAGCAAGGACCTTGCAGGCGCCGGAAGGAGCGCCAGCAGGGCAGGCAGACGCCGCCTTCATGCTGGGCCGGAAGGGGACCCCGACAGACCAAGCAGTCGGCCGGGAGGAGCGCGGCGGCGAGTGGAAGCAGGAGCCGCCGGAATGTTTCTAATGACAAGCCTCACCCCAAAATCAGGGATCGGCCCTCCATCTCACGGGGTGCTTCGAGCTCCAGGATCTCCAGCAACGTAGGGGCGACGTCGGCCAGAAGGCCGCCTTCCCGGAGTTTCCTGTCCTTGTGCCGCTCGCCGACCAGCACCAAGCGAACCGGATTCGTGGTGTGCGACGTGTGGGGCTCTCCTGTGGCGTAATCCACCATCTGCTCCGCATTCCCGTGGTCCGCGGTGATGACGGCGGTGCCGCCCTTCTCCAGAATGGCGCGCACCACCTGACCCACCGATCGATCCACGGCCTCCACCGCGGCCACGGTGGCGGCATAGACTCCGGTATGTCCCACCATGTCGCAATTCGCAAAATTGAGGATGACCGCCAAGTCCTTCTTCTCTCCCACCCTTCGGATGAGCTCCCGCGCGATCTCCCCGGCGCTCATCTCCGGCTTCAGATCGTAGGTGGCGACCTTCAGGGAAGGAACGAGAATCCGCTCTTCGCCGGCGTAGGTCCGCTCTTCGCCTCCGTTGAAGAAAAAAGTGACGTGGGCGTACTTCTCCGTCTCCGCCAGGCGAAGCTGCGGGAGTCCGGCCGAGGAGAGAACCTGACCGAAGCTCCGTTCCACGTTTTGGGGCGAGAAGAGATAGGGCAGCGTGAAATTCCGATCGTAACGGGTCATGCAGCAGTAGGCGGCGAGAGGCAGAGCCGGTCCTCGATCGAACCGGTCGAAATCGGCCTGGGTGAAGGCCCGGGTGATCTGGCGGGCGCGATCCGCCCTGAAATTGAAGAACAGCACTCCGTCGGAGTCGCGAATCGCGCCCCGGTGCACGTCACCGTGAAGCCTGAGGATCGAGGGCGGGAGGAACTCGTCGGTGATCCCCGATCCATAGTGCGATTGGACGGCCGCTTCGGCGGTGTCGAAGACGGCTCCCTCCCTGAAGACCAGAGAGCGATAGGCTTTCTCGGTGCGGTCCCACCGGTTGTCCCGGTCCATGGCGAAATATCGACCGACCACGGTGGCGAGCGCGCCCGCTCCCTCGATCTCCAGGTATTCCTGAAGGCTCTTGAGATAGGCGAGACCCGATCGGGGAGGGGTGTCTCGACCGTCCGTGAAGGCGTGGATCAAGATTTCCCCCACGTCCCGCCGGCGTGCGAGCCTCACGAGCGCTTTGAGGTGCTCGATGTGGCTGTGGACGCCCCCGTCCGAAACCAGCCCCATCAGGTGAAGCCTGCCTCCCGCTGTGCGTATCCGCGAGAAGAGGTCCAGGAGCACTTCGTTGCGATCGAGCTGGTGCTCGGCAATGGCCTGGTTGATCCGGCTCAGGTCCTGGGTGACCACCCGACCCGCTCCCATGCAGATGTGTCCCACCTCGCTGTTGCCGATCACTCCGCTCGGGAGGCCGACAGCTTCTCCGGAGGCCTGGAGCAGCGTATGGGGATATTCCGTGAGGATGGATTTCAGGTAGGGGGCGTCGGCGTTCGCGACCGCATTGTATTCCGTGCGCTCGCTATGGCCCCACCCATCCAGAATGATGAGAGCCAGCGGCAGGGCGCTGCGATTAGCGATGCGCGTCATCGGTCGGCGTTCCCCTTTTCCCGTTCCAATCCCACTCGCTCCGGGCCGAGGCTCGCGGCGTCGAAGCGCTTGCGGTGTGTGCCTTGGCTGGGGGCGGGAACCCGGCAAGACAGAACGAGTTTTCGCCCCGAGAGGTTAAGAGATTCGCACGCAACCAGTCAAGTCGGC
>DASYRY010000168.1:0-5546 GCA_036004025.1 Candidatus Polarisedimenticolia bacterium
CCCTCTCCCTGTTGCTCCTCCTCGGCGCGGGAGTGTCGCATCGGGCTCCGCAGGTGGCGGCGACCGGCCCTCCGAGGCTCCTCTCCGAGGACTACGCGTATCTGTCGCTGCAGCCGGAGCGCGAGTACCGCGAGTTCCTGAAGCGATACGAAGGCGACGGGGATTTCGTTCTCCTCGGACCGGCTTCCCCCATCCTCTCGGACGAGGCACTGTTCGATTCGACGCTGGTTCTCGGCAAAGCCGTTCCGCTTGCCGTGGACGGAGATGCGAGCAAGGGGTACTCGCTGATCGTAGACCTGAACGCGAACGGCGACCTGGCCGACGATCCCCGATGGCGCATGCAGCCGCAAAGCGTTAAGCTCTGGGATTTCAGCGGTGCCCGCGAACCGAAGCAGGCCCAGGTCGTCGAAATCGATACGAAGGTCGCGAAGGAGATCGGCGGCGAGAAGGTGGGCGCCCCACTGCGGCTGTGGGTGGCTATCACGGAGGACAAAGTCCGGATCCCGGGGGTGGCCGAGCCGAGGAGACAGGCGGTTCTCGCCGACGGCACCTTGAGGGAAGGAACGGTGAAATCGCGCGGCAGGACGATCCGATTCGCCGTCTCGGGAGTCGGCGGAATCTACGGCGACGACTTCAACACCGTGCTGTTCGACCTCGACGGCGATGGCGAGATGGATCCGAGCAACCGGATGTCACCGGAGTATTTCTGGGCCTGGGAGCGCGAGGTCAACCTGAATGGGGAAGGCTACGAGTTCTCCGTGGATCGATACGGTCGCAGCCTGAGCCTGACACCGCTCCATCGAAAGGTTCCCGAGCATCCGAGCCTGGAAGCCGGCCATAAGGCGCCCGATTTCGCCTTCACCGATCTGGAAGGCCGGCGCCACCGGCTCAAGGATTATCGGGGCCAGGTCGTCCTGCTCGATTTCTGGGGGACCTGGTGTCCGGCCTGCGTCGAGCATGCGCGGGTGCTCACGGAAGCGTATGGGAGGCTGCATGAGAAGGGATTCGAGATCCTGGGGATCCACGGAGGGGGCACCGTTGAGGAGGTCCGTCGGTTCATCACGGACCATGGGATGACCTGGCCGCAGTCTCTGGAGACCGGCGAGATGCCGGAGGGCCGTCCGCTGCAGAAGCTCTATCGTTTCCTGGGAGCGCCCAATTATTTCCTCATCGGGAAAGACGGCCGAATCCTCGCGTCGGGTATTCACAAGCCCGCCGAGCTGATCCGCAAGGCGGAGCAGGTGCTCGACTAGGCCCGATCCCACATCTCCCGGAAAAACCGGATGGAGCCCACCGCGTAACCCGCGTAGTGATTGTTGAAGTAGCCGTACACCGTCCGGTTCTGCTCCCGCATGCTCCGGATCGACGGGATCCAATGCTCCATCTCGGGGCGACGATCGACCAGGATCCTGTCCCAACTCGTCGTCAGCTCCTCGATCTTGTAACGATCGCCGAGCCATCGCAGGTAGGCGAAATCGGCGGTCAGGATCCCCTGCCGGGACATCAGGAAGTCGATCCGGTGGACCCAGGGGTGGTCGATGAGCGCGAGGGCGATGCCGTTTTGACGGAGAAGCTCGAGGAGACGAGGCGTGACGAAGCTCTTGTTGCGAATCTCCACCGCGAAACGATGCTCGCGAGGAAGCGTCGGGAGGAACTTCTCCAGCCGGTCGAGGAAGGGATCGGGCGCCAGGAATTCCGATTTCTTGAAGTGGCGGAACTGGAAGAGAAGCGGGCCCAGCTTGGGGCCTAGCCGACTCATCACCTTGAGAAACGCCTCCATCTCCGCGGCGCAATCCTGCAGAAGCTTCTCGTGGGTGATGACCTGCGGAACTTTCGCCGTGAAGAGGAACCCTGGGGGAGTGCGCTCGCGCCAGGCGTCCACCATGCGCTCGCTGGGGATGCGGTAGAAAGTGGCGTCCACCTCCACGGTGTCGAACTCGGCGGCATAGTGGGGAAGATAGTCGGCGGGAAGGGTGCCTTTGGGATAGAAGGGACCTTCCCAGGAAGGAGCGCTCCAGCTCGAGGCGCCGATGCGAAGCCCGACGTCCACCCTAATCGTCGAGACTGCACATCCCCCGCTGGGATGCACCGCAGGTCGTGCAGGGGCCGGGCTCCAGGGCGGAAGATTCGGTGCGCGAGCCCCCCGCGACCGCGAAGACGGAGATCAGCTTTTCCACGCGCGCGCTGTGGCACTTCTTGCAGGTGACCGGCCGGCGCCGATCGAAGACGACGGTCTCGAACTGCTCTCCGCAATCCTGGCAGCGATACTCGAAAAGCGGCATGGGCACCTCGTTGCAACGACGGTCGTGACACGATTCTAGCCCCCTGAATGGCGTCATGTCCATTACGATCCCCAGCCGTGCGGGGAGTTTCGTGTGACGAGACTCTTCAGCCGGGCCCTGCCTTTGCGCCGGGAACGCATGGCTAGGTGCGGGCCCGCGGTATAATCCGCGGGAGTTTTCAGGAAAGGCGCCCGCGTGCAGGAACCGACTCTCCCTTCGACGTCCCGTCCCAAGGTCGCCCTCGTCTTGGGGGCCGGCGGCATCAAGACCATCGCGAGCCTCGGCCTGTTCCGAGTCCTGGTGCGAGAGGAGATCCCCGTGGATCTCATCGTGGCCAGCAGCGGGGGAAGCCTCTTCGGGACCGCCTTCGCTCTCTATCCTCGGGAGCTGGAGAAAATTGAGGGCTTTCTATGGTCCTACTGGAAACCCGAGATTTTTCGCGACTTCGATTATCCGGGACTCCTCGTCGCCCTGCTGAGCCCGCGAAGGCGTCCGATCGAGAAGTTCGGATTCATCAAGGGGAAGCGAATCTTGAGGAACATCCACGCCATGTTCCCCGACAAGACCTTCGCCGATGCGAAAATCCCGCTGCGAATCGTGGCGACCGACATCCGGGTCGGGCGCCCGGTGGTCCTGAAGGAGGGAAACGTGGCGCGGGCGGTGCGTGCCAGCATCTCGCTGCCGATCTACATGCGCCCGGTCCCGTGGGGAGACGCGCTCCTGGTGGACGGAGGCATGACGAATCCGATCCCCTGCGACGTCGCCATGGCGGAAGGAGCCGAGGTCATCGTGTCGATGTCTTTCGGATCCTCCCTCGACACGCCGCTCACGAGTCCCGTGCGGCTCCTCAACCAGATCGTCCGCGTTTCCGCCAGCAATCTCATCAGGGTCCACGGCGAGCTGCACCGGACGCTTCACAAGGGTCAGATCGTGGAGATCCTCCCCTCGTTCGACCACGTCCACTCGTTCTTCAACTTTCATACGATGGAAGAGATCATCCAGCGGGGGGAGGAAGCGAGCGAGGCGGCCCTGCCGCGAATCCGCGCCGCGCTGGAGACGATCAGAGGCCTGGCTTCTTCTCGGTGAGGGTGCGAACGGAGGCGGAGCCGTCGGCGCGGCGAAGGGTGATCGTGATCTTGAGATCCCCTCCTCCCGCGATCCTCTTCCCGTCGATCTTCAATTTGAACGGGATTCTCGCCGCGACTTTCGCATCGTGCGTCGCGTAGTAGGAGGCGATTTCCTTGAAGGCGTCGGCCTTCTCCCAGAGGGTCCGACCTCCCTTCCCTTCGACTTTGACGTCGGCGCCCGCAAGGGAGACGCCGCTGAACTCGCCGCGCAGCGTCAGGTCGGGCAGCAGCAGACCCCCGTCGTATTTCGAGGAGCGAATCGCGATGGATTCATCCCCGAGTGTGGCGGGCGTCCCCGGGGGGGCCGTGGTCTGGGCGGCGCTCGGAGGGACCGTGCCTGGCGCGGGAGGCGCCTGCTCCTTGGGCGATCCTGAGCGTCCCCCCAGAAGACTCCCCGCGAGCTGGCCCAGGGGAGAGCGGCTCTCCGACAGCCTCTGCGCCACCTCGGATCGTGCGGCGATGCGTGTGATGTCTCCGACATCCACTCCATAAGTGGGGGAGGCGAGAGGTCCCTTGATCGTAAGCGGCAGCACGATGCGGTCCTGCTCCCGCTCCAGGTAGCGAGCGCGGCTTCCCTCCTGCAGCATCGCAGCGGTCAGCTCCTTCGAGAAGAGCACCTTCAGGTTCAGATCCAGCATCCCTTGGAGCGTGAACCCTCCCGTTCCCACCAGGTCCAGATCCTGGGACACCAGCCTCAGGTTGTTGGAGGTCGCGCGTCCTCCCGAGAGCTGGATGTCCCCGGAGAGGCTCGCGAAATCGGTCCGCTTGTTGGCCAGGTTCGAGCTCACTCTCGAGAGAGTCTTTTCCCCCAGGAGATTCGAGACCTTGGCGAGTCCTCCCATCACATTGAGCTGCCCGATCCATCCTTTCTCCACCTTGAGGGCTCCGGCTCCCTGCAGCGAGCTCAGGATCGAGTCGACGTCGCTTCCGCTTCCTCGCATTTCCAGATCCGCGAGCACGGTTCCCGCGAGCAGATCCTTGGTGCCGAAGTTCTCCGCCAGGAAAGGCTGGGCGGCCACGCCCTTCACGTGGCTGCGATACGAGTAGCGCGGCGGGGTCGTGCGCAGATCGGCCGAAAGAGAACCCTGGTAGGTCCCGCCGTAGAGCTGAAAGCTCACCGGGTCGAAGGTGACGACCTTGTCCGCCAGAGCGAGGTTCCCCGAGAACCGGGCGAAGCGGAACGTGCCATAGGAGCCTTCGTCGATGCGGATCGTGCCGGTGCCGCGGGTGCGGGCGAGGATGTCGTCCGAGGGACCTCCGGGCGCCGAGGCCGCACTCGCGGGCGAAGAGGGTGCCATCAGAGCGATCAAATCGTCCAGGCTCGCTCGATGCGAAGCGAGCTCGAGAGTCACCTTCGGGGAGGCGAAATCCTGGACGGAAACGGTTCCCTGGACCTCGGTTTTTCCGACGCGGGCCGCGAAGGGGCTCACCCTGAAGGCCCCATTCTTGAAGGAAAGCTTGCCGGAGATGTCCTCGATCGGTTTTCCGAGGGAGGGATCGGCGTAGCGCACGCCCGAAAGGGAGATCAGGCCCTCGAACCTGAGACGCTCCGGATGATTCAGAGGTCCCGAGGCGGTCCCCTCGAAGGAGATCGGGGCGGCGGAGGTGAGCCCCGCCGGAAATTTCGCTCCCAGCAGCGCCGCCAGAGTCGCCAGATCCTCGGCCATCACCTGGGAGGGGCGGATCCGCACGTCGATGACGCCCCCCTGTTCGCTCCTGAGCAGGCTCCCGCCGGCGGCGACGTGTGTCTTGCCGCTTCCGGCCTCGAATCTCCTGATCTCGATCGTCTTCCCGCCATTCTTGGCGGCGAGATCGATCGCCAGATCGAGATCGCCGGCCGGCCGCACAGTGGAGCCGCGTTCGGCCCGCAGGGCGATGCCGCGCAGCTCCAATTCTCCTTTCAAGCTTCCGTCTCCCTCGACTTCATAGGCTCCGTCGTTGCCGGTCCTCAGACGCCCCCGAGCTTCCAGCTTTCCCGAAGCGCTTCCCAGCGGGGGGGCGAAGCCCGCGAGAGCCCGAAAATAAAGACCGAAGGCCGAGGGTTGAAGCTTCGAGAGGTCGAGCCTCAGCGAAGTCTCGCCTGCCGCCGGGCCGGGAAGCGCAGGAGGCAGGGCGACGATTCCTTCCAAGCTGAGAC
>DASYRY010000169.1:0-4823 GCA_036004025.1 Candidatus Polarisedimenticolia bacterium
ACCCGCGGATCGCCGGAAAGATGGCTCTGCCACAAGGCGTGGCTAATCACGGCGACGCGCGCGGCGCCCGGCCGATCTTCCTGACTCGCGAAGCCGCGGCCCAGCGCCGGGGGAACGCCGAGAGTCTTGAAGAAATCCGCCGTCACCCACATGCCAGCCACCCGCTCCGGCTCCACGCCTCCGGTGAGGTTCAGCCGCTCCGTCCGGAGCGCGGCCATGCTCTCGAAGCCTTGCATCCGATCGTGGAGCAGCAGGAAATCGGCTTCGGACAGCGTGAAGCGGGGCCCCGCCTCCCGCCGATCGATGGTCACGATCGACAGGCGGTCCGGGTCCGCGTAAGGCAGAGGACGCAATAGAATGCCGTTGACGACGCTGAAGATCGCCGTGTTCGCCCCGATTCCCAGCGCCAGAGTGAGGACCGCGACCAGCGAGAAGCCGGGGTTTCGGCGGATCATCCGGAGTCCGTATCGAACGTCCTGCAACAAGATGGCCATTCCCGCCTCCTACTCGTATCTCAGGGCGATCATCGGGTCGGTCTTCGTGGCCCGCCGCGCCGGCAAGTAACCGGCGACGATCGAAACGGCTGCCAGCAGGAGCGAGACCGCCGCGAAGGTGAGCGGATCGCTGGGGCTCGTATTGAACAGAAGCGTGGACAGGAAACGGGCGGCGAGCAGCGAGGCGGTCAGGCCGATGACCAGCCCCACGCCGCACAGGATCAACCCCTGGCGGAATACGAGACTCAGGATGTCCGCGGGCCGGGCGCCGAGCGCCATGCGAAGGCCGAATTCTCCCGTGCGCTGGTTGACCGAATAGGACATGACGCCGTAGATCCCCACGGCGGCGAGCACCAGCGCCAGCAAGCCGAAGAGCGCCAGCAGCGCGGCCCCCATCCGTGGAGCCCAGAGCACCTGTCCGATGAGCTCGTCCGTCGTCTGCACGTTGGTGAGCGGCATGGTCGGCTCGAGCGCCTGCACTTCGCGGCGCACCGTCGGGAGCAGGGTCGCCGCATCCCGGGACGTGCGCACGTTCAACGTCATCGCCGGCTCGTACTGCTGCAACAGCGGGGCGTAGGCCACCGGCACGGGCTCCTCCCCCAGCGTGAACACCTTGGTGTCCTGCGCGACGCCGATCACCTCCCGGAATGCTTCGTCGCCGAAGAACTTGAAGCGCTTGCCGACGGCGTCCTCCCCCTTCCAGAAGGTCCGAGCCATCGCCTCGCTGATCACCACGACCAGCGGCGCGCCCGTTCGATCCGCCTCGGTGATGTCGCGCCCGCGCTTGAGCGGAATGCCGAGAGTCTCGAAGAAGCCCACCCCGACCGTGTTGGCGATGACGAACTGACCCACGGCCCCCGAGCCCACTTCCTGGCCCTCGGGGAAGATGGTGCGCCCGAAGCCCCCGCCCATCGGCAGGTTGGCCGACAGCGCGGCCGATTGGACCCTGGGAATCGATTTCACCCGCTCCAGCACCCGGCGGTGATAGTCCTCTCCGCGCGCTTCGTCGAAGCGCTGGGCGCCCAGATCGAAGGTCAGGGTCAGAAGATTCTTCGCTTTGAACCCCGGGTCGATCTGCTGGGCGCTGCGCAAGCTGCGCAGGAAGAGTCCCGCGCCGATGAGCGAGACCAGCGAGAGGGCGACTTGCGCCACCACGAGGGCGCTCTTCAGCTTCAGGCGTCCACGATGGTGGCTCCCCTGCCCGGTCCGATCCTTTAGCTCGACGACCAGATCGGGCCGAGAGGCCTGGATCGCGGGGAGCAGGCCGAACAGGACTCCCGTGAGGAGAGACACGCCGAGCGTGAACAGGAGCACCTTCGTGTCCAAAGTCAGGTCCACCGCTCCCGCCTGGAACTGCGGCGGGCGGAAAGCCAGGATGAGATCGCGTCCCCAATAGGCGATCAGGGTCCCGACGCCTCCTCCGAGCAGAGCCAGCACGATGCTTTCGGTAAGGAGCTGGCGCACCAGCCGCGCGCGCCCCGCGCCCAGCGACAGTCGGAGGGCGATTTCCTTGCGCCGCGCCGCGGCCCGGGCCATCAGCAGATTGGCGACGTTCGCGGAGGCGATGAGAAGGACGATGGCCACCACCGTCATCAAGAGACCGCCCGCGAGGACCATGGTCCTGCGGAAATTGGGAGGATTGAGGGTGGTCTGGGCCAGCGGGACGAGCGTGACGCTGCGGCCCTTGTTGGGAGTCGGGTAGTCGCGCTCCAGGCGGGTCGCGATGGTCTTCATCGCCGGGATGGCCTGATCGATCGTCACCCCGGGTTTGAGCCGTCCGAACGGATTGAACAGTAGCGCCCGGCGCTCGTTGTAGTTCTCCGCCAGGAATCCGGTCATGAGCTGCTCGTGCATCATGGTGGGCACGTAGAGATCGGGACCGCCGATGGCGTTCAGCCCCCTGAAGCCCGGCGGTGAAACCCCCACGACGGTAAAAATTCCATTGTTGAGCGTGATCGTCTTGCCGATGATGCCGGGATCGGAGGCGAATCGCCGCTTCCACAACCCGTCATCCAGGACGACCACGGGATGGGTCCCCGGAGTGCGATCCTCGTCGAGCTGGAAGCCGCGGCCGAGCTGCATCGGAACTCCGAGCAGGGAGAAATAGTTCCCCGTCACCATCAGGGCGAAGAGCTGCTCCGGCTCGCCGCTGCCCGAGAGGCTCACCGCCACTCCGCTGGTGGCGCCCATTTCCTCGAAGACGTTGTTCTGATCGCGGTAGTCCTCGTAGTTCGGGCGCGACACGGGCATCGTGGCGAACAGGTCTCCCTGGTTTTTCTCGTCGGTCGTGAAGACCGCCGCCAGGCGATCCACGTCCCGAACCGGCAACGGTCGCAGCAGCACCGCGTTCACCAGTGTGAAGATCGTCGTGTTGGCGCCGATCCCGAGCGCCAGGGAGAGAATGGCGACGAAGGTGAAGGCGGGACTCTTTCGCAGCATGCGCAATCCATAGCGGATGTCCTGAAGCAGCGTATCCATGAGGCCTCCATCGACGCGAAACCGAAAGCATCCGCCGGGGGAAGCCCCGGCCTTCTTCCAGCCCTAGCGCACCCGGGACGGCGCGCTCATCCTCGTAACAGCAGCGAATCGACCAGGCTGGACATCGCCGCGCTGGCCCCGATCCCCAGCGCCAGGGTGAACACCGCGACGACGGTGAAACCCGGGTTCTTGAGCAGCATGCGCCATCCGTAGCGGACATCTTGAAGCAACGTTCCCATCGTCTTTCCTACTCGACTCTCAGCGCGGCGAGGGGATCGACATTCGCCGCGCGGCGCGCGGGAAGGTAGCAGGCGATCAGCGCCACCGCGCACAGCACCACGGGAATCCCGGCGAAGGTCCAGGGATCGGTCACGCTCACTCCGAACAGCATCCCGGACAGGAGCCGGGCCAGCGGCACCGCGGCCGCGAGACCGAGGACCACCCCCGCCACCACGAGCTTCAATCCCTGACCCACCACGAGCCGGAGCACGTCGCCGCGACGGGCTCCCAGCGCCATCCGTATGCCAATCTCATGGATCCTCTGAGTGACGGAATAAGCGAGCACGCCATAAATCCCGATCGCCGCGAGGAAGAGGGCCAGCGCCGCGAATCCGCCAAGCAGCAACATCGACAGACGCCGCGGCCCCACGGATTCGCCGACCAGCTGCTCCATCGTCCTGATTCTCGAAAGCGGCTGATTCCGATCCACGACGTACACCTGCGCCCGCACCGCCCCCACCAGCGAGAGGGGATCCCCTAGGCTCCGCACCACCAGGGTCATCCCCCAATCCGGCGCCTGAAGGTAGGGAACGTAGACCGCCGGCATGACAGGAAGGTCCAGGCCGTCGTGACGGACGTCCCCGACGACGCCGACGATCTCCTGCCAGCCGCTGCTCTTCCAGTTCATGTCGATCCGCTTGCCAATCGGATCCTGATCAGGAAAGAAGCGGCGGGCGAGCGATTCGTTGATGATGGCGACGCGGGGAGAGCCCGCGTCGTCGTGTGGCGTGAAGGCTCGTCCCTTGAGGACCGGAATGCGCAGGCACCGGAAATAATCGGCGCTCACGAGCCGATCGTCGGCCAGAGGCGGGTCCCCTTCGGGCCACGTGCGGCCTTCGATGAGCAGCCCGCTGTTCGTGTTGTTGCCGCTGAGAGGAAGGTGGCTGACGACTCCGGCGGCCTCCACTCCTTCGAGGCCCTTCACTCGATCCAGGAGCTGGCTGAAGAAAGCCACCTGCTTGGCCGGCTCTTCGTACGCCGTGTACGGGAGCGACAGGTCCACCGCGAGAACACGGCTCGTGTCGAATCCCCGCTCGCTGCCCAGGACGCGCACGAAGCTGCGGACGAGCAGCCCGGCGCCGATCAGGAGAACCAGGGAGAGGGCCACTTCGCCCACGACGAGGAGCCCGCGAAGGCGCCGCCGTCCCGATCCCGCGCCCCCTTGCCAGCCGCCTTCTTTCAAGGACTCCTGGAAATCGTGCGAGGACGCCTGAACCGCCGGGGCAAGACCGAAGACGATCCCCGTCAGGAGCGAGATCGCCGCGGTGAAGGCAAGGACATGGCCGTCGATGCGGATCTCATCGAGCCGGGGCAGCGGGGGCCCCGCCAAGACCAGAAGATCCACGCCCCACCACGCGACGAGGAGGCCCAATCCCCCTCCGAGCAGAGAAAGAATCAGGGTCTCGGTGAGGAGCTGGCGAACCAGCCGGAGCCGGCTCGCCCCCACGGCGAGGCGGATGGCGATCTCCTTGCGCCGCGACACGGCGCGCGCCAGGAGAAGATTGGTCGCGTTGGCGCACGCGATGAGGAGCACGAACCCGACGGCGCCCAGGAGCACGAGGAGAGCGGACC
>DASYRY010000170.1:0-4103 GCA_036004025.1 Candidatus Polarisedimenticolia bacterium
CCCATTCCAGTTCCGTCGGTCGCAATCGAATACCATCCCGATCTCGAGTACTTCTCTCGGGTTACAAGAAGACGGGGTACGTCCGCGCTTGGGATGGACGCCGCCGGGCTGGAGGTTCAGCTCCAGGGATTGGCCGCAGAGGATGCCAGCCTCCTGAAGGCGCGCTACGGCCCGTTCGTGCGGGAGCCCGGATCGCCCGATCGGGCTCACGTCGAGGTGGTCGAAGCCGAGGTGTCAGGTTTTCTCAGGCCTTTCGAGGTTTCCCCGGGAAGACCCGAGATCTATCGCCTCGAGCAACATCTGGCGCATGAGCGGCTGGTAGCCTATTCCTACGATTTCGCCGGCTTCTTCGACTATCGCGAACGCGCAGGCAAGCTGGCGATCGCCGCGGCGAAGGGAGACCCATTCCATCGGGCGGTGGAGAACTATCTTCGGGTGGTCGCCGCGCACGCGGCCCTCAGGGAAGGAGGTCTCCTCCTGCACGCCTCCGGCGTGGTCAGGAACGGAAGCGCCCATCTCTTCTTCGGTCCTTCGGGCTCGGGAAAGACGACCGTGACGCTGTTCTCGGAGGGCGACCTGATTCTGGGAGACGATCTCATCCTGATCCGGCGGGGAAAGGCGGGATTCGAAGCATGTGCCGTGCCCTTCCGAGGCCTCTATCGAGAGCCGCCTCAAACGGATCGTGCGTTTCCCCTCTCGGCGTTGTATCGGCTTGTGCAGGATCGTGAGGATTTCTTGGAGGATCTGCCTGTCTCTCGGGCCCTTGCCGAGATGATGGCGAGCCTGCCGTTCGTCATGGAAGCGGCAGGAGGCGCCCGCGCTTTGGAAGTGGCCGGCGCTCTCGCGCAGAGCGTAAGGATCCAGCGCCTGCACTTCACGAAATCGGCCGACTTTTGGAGGCTGGTCGCTTGAGGGGAACAGCGTGAATGACGGGAGCGAGGGGCGCCCTCCGAAGCGGCATCCCACCGCAGGGTTCAGGGTTTTCGAGGGCCAGGCTACCATCGTCATGCCCGACGGATCGTACATCCACGTCCTGAACGAAATCGGTTCACGCGTCTGGGAGCTGATGGACGGGGAGAAGAGCGAATCACAGATCGTCGAGATTATTTGCCAGGAATTCGAATCGGATCGAGACGGGGTCGCGAAGGACGTGAAGAACTTCCTGGCCACGCTCGAAGCCCATCGAATGCTCGGCTGAGGAGGCAGCGAAGACATGAACGCTTATCAGGCCATCATCGCGCGCAACTGGAAATCGGCCACGCCCTACGCGGCCCTGTTCGAGCTCACCTACGTGTGCAATCACGCCTGCTCTTTCTGCTACAACTGCCCCACCGGCCAGAAGGAGCTCAACACGCAGCAGGTGTTCGAATCCCTCCGGAAAATCGCCGATTTCGGCGTGCTCTTCCTGACGCTTTCAGGGGGAGAGCCGCTCTGCCGGCGAGACTTCTTCGAGATCGCCCGAGAAGCGCAGAGACTTCACTTCGCCATCCGAATCTATACGAACGCGTTTCTCATCGATGAAGCCATGGCGGAGCGCCTCAAGCAGGAAGTGCATCCCTTCGAGCTGGAGATCAGCCTCCACGGAGCGCGCAGCGAGACGCACGAGGCTTTGACCCGCGTGCCGGGCTCGTTCGACAAGCTCATCGCCGCGGTGCGCGCTCTCCGGAAGAGGGATATGAAAGTCCTTCTGAAGACCCCCATCACCCGGCTCAACCTGGGAGAAGTTCGCGAGATCAAGGCCCTGGCGGAGTCGCTGGACGCCGACTTGCACTTCGACGCGGTCATCACCCCCAAGGACGACGGGGATCAGGAGCCGCTGCAGATGGGCGCCGACGAGGCCTTCATGAAGCGCTGGTGGTCCGAGGAGTACGTGGACGTCCGCGAAGAAAGGGTGCCGTTGCGACGGGACGACACGGATATTTCCGCCGTGTGCGGCACGGGACGAAGCGGCTTCGCCATGGATCCCTACGGGAACATCTACCCCTGCGTCCAATGGCGCAGGAAGGTCGCCAACATCCTGGAAGTTTCCTCGCTCAAGGAGATCTGGCGAGGCTCCAGCGTCTTGAAAGAAGTCCGCCGTGTGGCGGAAGAGATCCCGAAAACGACGCTGAAGGATTCCTCGGTGGGGGATTTCACCTCCTTCTGCGCCGGGGTGGCCTGGCTGCAGACCGGGGACCCGACCAAGATGTACCCGCAGGCGGAGCTCGTGGCCCGCTACCGGAAGAAGACCTACCTGGAGCTCCAGGCCCGGGCGGCCGCGGGTGAAGTCATCGAGGGACTGGGCCAGACCTTCGAAAAATGCGGCGAGTGACACAGAGCTCATCTCCACGCCGCACGCGAAAACCTCACGGATCCGGCTCCCTCGGATGGTTTCTCCTTTGTCTCGTTGCCGCGTGCGTCACGACCTTCGAGCTGGCCTCGCATGCCTGGGCTGATTCCCCTCCTCCCGGTAAATCTTCCTCCCCGGCGCCCGCTCCTTCCAGCCTGGTGCTCATCACGGTGGAGGGTCTGCGCCCCGACTATCTCACCTGCTATCGGAAGGGGAGCGCGACGAAGACTCCCGAAATCGACAAGCTTGCCGCGGGGAGCTGGCTCTTCGAGCAGGTAGTGACTCCGTCCGTCTCGACTCTTCCCGCGCTCGCGACCCTTCTCACGGGCCGCACACCCTTCCAGCATGGGGTGTGGGACGATGACTACCGAAACAAATTGCCCGAGAAGGAAGCGACCCTTGCCGAGATTCTCCAGGCGAAGGGCTATCGAACCGGGGCTTTCCTCGGCACATCCCGCATGGCGGTGGGACGAGGGTTCGATCAGGGCTTCGACCTGTTCCAGGACGGCTACGTTCCGCTGCCTTCAGGGGGCTGGAGGCTCCTGCCTCGTCCTGCGCAGAGCGTGGTGGGTGGTGCGACGAGCTGGTTGAACGGTATCGCAGACCGGCCGTTTTTCTTGTGGGTGCACTTCGTCGATCCCGCCATGCCGGGAAAGGGAGCCATCCCGCTGCCTTCCGCCGATCTTCTGTCCACCTATCGCGAGCGGGTGAAGACTCTGGACTCGGAGGTGGGCCGGCTCCTCGCCGCGCTGAAATCCAGGAAGGACTACTCGAAGATGCTCGTGGTCTTGACGGCCGATCATGGAATGGGCCTGGGAGATCACGGTGAGAGACGCTCCGGCTCGTTCCTGTACGAGTCCACGCTGAGAGTCCCCTTGATTCTCAAGACCCCCGAAGGCTCGGGCGCGGGGGGCGGGCGGGTGCGCGAGCTCGCCGGTCTGGTGGATGTCTTCCCCTCCTTGCAGCGTCTTCTTGGTCTTCCGACACCGGCCGGACTCCGGGGTAGGGACCTTCTCGAGGCGGTGAAGACGGCGACGGTGTCGTACCCTTCGACGGCCCTCATGGGAAGGGAGGTATTCGGATGGGCAGGAAAGGAGTCGGTCGCGCAGGGACCGTGGCGGCTGATCCTGTCTCCTCGAGCGGAGCTCTACGACCTCGGCGCCGACCCGGGCCAGAATCGGGACTTCAGCGGGTCCCGGCCGTCCGAGGTCGCACGATTGAAGGGACTGTTGGCGGCGCTCGCAGACGGCGCGAGGATTCCTCCGGCTCATTTCCTGGAGGGATCCGGGCCTGATCCGGGACTCAACAAGAAGCTCACGGAGATGGGCTTGGCTCCGGCGACCAGGGAGGCGGCTCTTAGAAGGGTTCTCCCCGAACCGAAGAAGTTCGGCGATGCGCTGCCGCTGATCGAAGAGATGCATTTCTTCACCGAGGCGCTCGGCTTCACCGTCATGCGGAAGCTCCAAGGCGACCTCCTGAAGGCCGATCCCGAGGCGCTTTTCACGCTCGTCGGGCTGTCGTCTTTGAGCCGGGATTCCGGCCAGGAGGAAAAAGAGCGGGCGGGCGCGATGCTGCGCACCGCGCAGAAGCTGTATCCGCTCGAGCCGGAGATTTACCACTCCCTCGCCCACGCCGCGCTGGCGGAGCGCCGGCACGCCGACGCCGAATCGCTCCTCCGGGTCGCGCTCTCGCTGAGCCCGCGCTATCCGGCCGAGATCCTCTACGACCTCGCTTGTGCCCGGGCGCTGCGCGGCGACAAGATTGGAGCGCTTTC
>DASYRY010000171.1:0-3747 GCA_036004025.1 Candidatus Polarisedimenticolia bacterium
GAGGACAGCTTGGTTGTCCTCATCCGTGAAGCGGTTCATCGCGATGAGATGGCCGACGAAGAGAGCAACATTCGGGTCCTCGTCAACGAAGCGCGGCACACCGAATTCGTCCGAGACGATTCCCCAGCCCGACACGTCGACGATTTCGAGCACGATCAGGAGGCGAGACTCGCGAGAAGGGCTTACGTAGGCCCCGCCCGCAGGGGAGACGACTCGGACGATGGGACAATCCATCTGGCGCTCCCGCTCGAAGAAACCTCGAGGCTCCTGGCCGCCGGAGGAGGCGGAGCGAGAGTGGGTGTTGAAGCGCCCAGAGTTTGAGGAGGCGCTCCCGCGGGCTGGCATCACGTTGGACGTCGAAGCCTCGAGAAGCGTCGAGGCGAAGAACGCGAGGGTCATGAGAAAAGCCGGCTGTGTGCGCATGGAAACCTCCCACGTGAAGTCCGGTCCCGATCAGCTCACCCTTCGAGAGATCCTAGGAGGGTCGCCACCGAGCGCTCTTCCAGGGCATCCTGCAGCCGTGCGGCCAGTCCCGCGACCTCGCCTCGAGTGATCCGGGAGCCGGGCCCGTCGGCCTCGACGCGATCCAGTGTGGCGCGCGCCAGGAGGATGGGGAGGGCCGTGAACGCGACGAGTCCGCGATCCGCCCCGGCCCGCTCGAGCCGGGACGAATAGCGCGCGGCGGTGTCGAGATCCCGCCGGGCCAGCGCAAATACCTCGGAGAGATCGATTGCTTCGGGAAGGTAGCGGCGACCTTCCCCGGCGTCGTGCGCGCGGTCCTTGAGGATGTTCACCATCTGCAGAGCTTCTCCAAAGATGGGCGCTTCCTCGCGCATCGACTCGGCGAGGGGGTGCAGCATCTCGCGGTCCAGAAGAAACAGCTCGGTCAGCATCTCTCCCACGATTCCCGCCACGGCATAACAATAGGCGCGAAGATCGCGGAGATCCTCGAGTCGCAGAGACCCTTCCGATTCCCGCTCGACGAACGACGACATCGCATGGCAGGTGCGCACCGTATGAGTCGAGACCCAGCGCCAGGCCTCGGGAGAGAGAGACTCCGCCGCCCGCATCACCGCCGGGAAGTCCGCCAGCAGCTCCAGATACCCAGGATGCTCGATGGGAGGGTCGGCCTTCCAGGAGGATGCGAGCTCGGCCGGATTGCCGGTGGAAGGATCCTCGAGGAAGCTCGCGAGTCCGCGCAGCGCCCGCAGCTTCTTCGGACGCGGCCACCGGTTGGAGTCCTCGATGGTGTCGGCGATGCGGAACAGAAGATAGGCCACCGTCACTTCCAGGCGGGTCGGCTCGGGAAGGAGCGGAATGGTCAGCGCGAACGTGCGGCTGCTCCCCTGCAAGAGATGATCGAGCAGGGGTGTCGTGACGCAGGTTCTCGAGGGGTTCACGGAGTCTCTCCCGCGAGCGTGGCGCGCACGGCGCGGGCGAGAATGTCCGAGCAGAGACGGATCCTCGCGCGCAGCGTCCAGAGTGGAGCGATGAGCCAGGGACGGAACAGGGCCTGCAGCGCGACCCGCCGCCCGTCCAAGGCGCCGGAAGGATCGCGCAGGGCGTTGAAATCCATCGGGAGCGTCTCCGTCGCGGAGTCGGAGACCACACGAATGGCGACGTAGGGCAATCCTCGCTTTCCGGCCGCCCGCGCGAACGCCGCGGTCTCGAGGTCCACCGCCGCCACCGTTCCCGGCGGCAGCTGGGCGATCGCCTCCGCTTTCTCGCGCGCGGTACAGAGGATCCTGCGGGAAGAAAGGAAGGTCGCGGGAATGGCGCCCGCTTCCACCAGGGCGTTTCGAAGCAGTCCTCCCTCCGGCGGTGGCGGTGGGACCTGCGCTCCCGTTTCCACCACGTCACCCGCTGCCAGAAGCGTTCCAGGCGACAGCGAGGGGGAGATCGCTCCCGACACCCCGACGATGATGACCCTTTCGAAGTCGAACAACTCGAAGAGCGACTCCGCACCCCTCAGGGCATTGCCGGCGCCCTCGCCCGTGCTGGCGAGGACCACCTCGATTCCGTCGAGGCGGCCATGGACCGCCCGGAAGGAAGGAGTCCGCCAGGTGCGGGAGACCTCGGTCTGCGCCTCCAGCGTGGCGAGCTCGCGGCGCATCGCCGCGAGGATGGCCACCGGACGAGCCAAGGCGCGATCCGGGCCGTGCTGGGAACCGGCGGCGCTTTTCATGCGGCATGCCCGCGAAACCAGGTGACGGCGCGTCCCAGCGCTTCCTCGACAGGAGTCTGCGGAAGCCCCAGCTCCCTCACCGCCTTACCGGGATCGAAGAACATCTTCTTGCGCGCCAGACGCACGGCATCCAGCTCGAAGCGCGGGCGCCTGCCGCGCATGCGGGCCAGACTCGTGTCGACGGCCGCCACGGTCAGCGGGATCCAATGAGGGACCCGCACTCGGGGGGCCGGGCGCCCGGCGATCCTGGCCAGGGTCTCGAAGATTTCTTTGAGGGTCATGTCCCGGTGACCGAGGATGTACTTTTCTCCGGGTCGTCCCCGCTCGAGGGCGAGGAGATGGCCGGCCGCCACGTCGCGCACGTCCACGAGATTGAGTCCGGTGTCGACGTAGGCCGGCATGCGCCCTTTGAGGAAATCGAGGATCATCCTGCCGGTGGCGGTGGGCTTGATGTCCCGCTCTCCGACCGGTGCGGAGGGGTTCACGATGACCACGGGAAGGCCCTTGGCGGCAAACTCCTCGGCGACTCGCTCGGCCATGAACTTGCTTCGCTTGTAGTGCCCGAGCATGTCCTCGAGCCGCGACGGCTGGCGCTCGTCCGCCGGCGACCCGTCGGACCTCAATCCCAGCGCTCCGACCGTGCTGGTATAGACGACGCGCCGGACGCCCGCTTGATGGGAGGCCCGCAGGACGTTGCGCGTCCCCTCCACGTTGGCGGAGTACATGGCGGCGGGATCTTCGACGTAGAGGCGATAATCGGCGGCGCAGTGCAGCACGGCGTCGACCCCTTCCACGCTGCGGCGCACGCACTCGGCATCCGTCAGGTCGCCGACGACGATCTGAGCTCTCGCATCCTCCAGCAGCCGGCGGCTCGAAGGTCGAACGAGACAGCGTACCTCATCCCCCCTGGCGAGCAATGCCTCCAGGATGTGCCAGCCCACGAAGCCGGTCGCTCCGGTGAGGAATACCTTCATGCGTCTCCCGTGAACGATCTATCCCAGGAGGTTCCACGCGGCGATCCGTACGAGGTCTTTGGGATTGCGCCGTAGCTCCCGGACCGCGGAAGCTTCGAAGCCGGAGTGCATGGCGCAGTTCTGGCAGCGCGAGTCGCGCCGGGATTCCCAATAGGCCCAGTCGGTCGAGTCCCAGAACTCCTTCCAGGAATGGGTATAGCGCTCGCCGATGAGATAGCAGGGACCCTTCCATCCGCGGGGAGTGTAGGTCACCGTGCTCCAGGGGGAGCAGGGCAGCTCGCGCAACCCCGCCGCGAATTCCAGGTACATGGGCGTCGAGGTGAGGCGATAGTGCGAGGAGAAGCCCAGGATCTTCTTGAACTTCTTGTGGATCTCGGCACGCGTGAGGAAGATGTCGTGCGCCACGGCCTCGTAGTGATAGCCCGGCGCCACCAGCATGCCGTCCACGCCGAGGCTGCGCGTCAGCTCGCACAAGGCCTTCACCTCCGAGACTTCGGTCTCCTTGAACACGGTGGTGTTGGTCATGACGTGGTAGCCGAGTCGCTTGGCCTCCAGGATCATCTCCACCGCGCGATCGAAGACCCCGTC
>DASYRY010000172.1:0-3356 GCA_036004025.1 Candidatus Polarisedimenticolia bacterium
CGGGGGTATCGACTTGATCCGCCGATCGAATTTGAGGTTGCCGGGTCACGAAGCCACCTCGAGCTGGCCCTCGAGCCGGCGATCGAGCTTAACGTTCATGCGGAGGAGAGTTCCACGGGGCGATCCCTTCAGGCGGTTTGCGTGACAGTGATATCCGATGCGAACCGGGAGACGTATTGCGGAATAGGCGAAGGCCAATTCGACTCGATGCGCCCCGGAACTCTCAGAGTCGCGGTGGGAGTTCCCGGCTTCGCCGTCGGCATTCGGGATATCGAGCTCCGGAAGGAGCAGGAGGAAGTCACCATTCCCGTATCACGAGGCGGAACGCTCCGAATCCGTCTGCCGGCCTCGATGAAGCGCGACCAGGAGGGAGTCAGGGCGACGAAGCTGAGAATCGAGGACTCCAACGGCGTTGAGCTCACCGAATGGATGGGATCTCTCGATGCCGACCGCTCGTGGATCCTTTTCTCGGACTCGGGCGAGGCCATCATCACGCACGCGCCGCTTGGATGGCTGAAAGTGCGCATCGGCGGCGAGGGAACGGGCTTCGCGCAGAAGCAGGCCGAGGTGGAGCTGGAGGAAGCGGGTGAGGCGGTCGCGGATCTGCGATGAATGCGGGGCGGACCCGCAGAGCGGAGGGGCCGTCAGGAGCCGGGTAGCGGAGTTAGGACTCGTCCTTGTCCGCTTCCTTGGGGCGCTCCGGTTCCTGTTGGTAGTGCCACTCGGTCGGGAGGGGCTGAGGGCCGGGACGGATTCCCTCGATGTCGGGATCTACGCCGCCGGCCCTCGGGTTGGCGTCGCCTTTCTGCTCGCTTCTCGCCCGCCTCTGGGCCTGCTTGTCCTGCTGCTTTTGTTGCCTGGCCATTTCTTTCTGGCGTTTCTTGAAAGAAGGCCTCGATTTCTTGCCCATGATTCATGGCCTCGCGATGGGAGGCGGACCGTCGCCGGGCATCCGGCCATTACAGGCTGCGCTTCCTCCCACGCAACCCGCGGCGACTTCCCCCCTCCTTCCTGAATTTCGGGCGTGACGGAGGGAGGTCGGGCCCGAAGCTACGCCCGAACCCCGTGTTCCGGGGCGGACCAGGAGGGGCCACGGCCCCCCGCTCGCGCGCCTCGCTCACGTGAATCCGGCGTCCCTGGAACTCGGTGTCGTTGAGCTCGGACAAGGCGCGCTGCGCCTCGTCGTCCGTGCTCATTTCCACGAACCCGAAGCCGCGCGACTTCCCGGTCGCGCGATCCACGAGCACGCTCGCGCTAACGCACGTCCCCACGTTGGCGAACAAAGTCCGCAGGTCCTGGTCTGACGTCTCGAAGGACAAATTGCCGACGAAAAGTTTTTTGCCCATGCCGGATCGGCTTAGAGGGGACGGACGTTCTTTGCGGCGGGACCTTTCTGACCCTCGCCGATTTCGAACTCGACAGCCTGACCTTCGCTCAGGCTCTTGTATCCCTGCCCGGTAATGGCGGAGTGGTGCACGAAAACGTCTTTGGAGCCGTCATCGGGACTGATGAAACCGAAGCCCTTCTCCGCGTTGAACCACTTCACCTTGCCTGTTGCCATTTCCTCACTCCTCTTTCCTCCAGGAAACCCTGGACAGAACCGTCCGATTTGTCTGGACCCTGCGGGAGTGGACGAATCTTCCCACAAGGCCTCCTGTTTATGACCCTCTGCCTGCGGTTGGGATTGGCAATCGAAGGCTGTGTCTCGGTGAGAGTAGTAGATTCTTCACGTTTCGTCAAGAAACGGCCCGACGCTTGGGTCACAAATGCCGGACGCAAATCCTGAAATTCCTGTCCGGGAAAGATGACAACCGGGAAGCTTTGAATGGAGGCTCGACCCGGAACCTTGAGGGAATCTGTCTTCCTCGATTCCATGTAACCCTTCACAAGCGCAGACTTTTGATGAGCTCGTAGGTCAAATAGGGCGATTTGGCATCATCATTGCTGTCGCCCCCCACATCGGTCTCAATTGCGGAGTATTAGTACGCGCTGTGTCGAGCGGCACGAGAGGAAATCGTGGCAAACAACCAGGCAGACAAGGCCGATACGCGAGATCGGCTCGTGATCCTGGGGGGACACCAACGCTGTTCGAGATGTGGACAATTCTATCGAGGTCCGTAGTTGAAAACCGTCACAGGCAAGAGTGGAAGAATGAGAGGGTCTCGGTCTTGCCTCGGGGAATGGCGAGGAGTAGAGTCGTCGCAACCCCGGTGCGAAACGTACGACCGGGGTTCGTCTTTTGATGTCCGCGAAAACTGGAGAAGCACCTGATGGAGTTTCAGGTTCGAAAATCTATCCCGGCTCGGGCTGTTTTCTGTCGCCCTGGCTCGTTGCGGGGACCTCCGTTTCGCGTCATGACATTCGAATATCCTATCGATTGTCCCCGGCTCACTCTTCAATAGACACTGGGCCGCAGGGAAAAGTTGAAGCAACAACGTGGGTGAGTGGGTCTGAGACATCGATTCTCAATTTGGGAAAAAGGAGACAACATGAAAAAGCACGCTCTGATTGTTTGCGCATTGTTCGTGACGGCACTGCTCGCGGCGTCGGTGACGCCCGCCCTCGCAGTTGGAAAGAGTCACGATGTCAAGGGAGAGGTCGTCTCGATCAACCTCGAGGGGAAGACGCTCACCTTCAAGGATGAGAAGGGGGAGAGCAAGACCGTCCCGGTGATCGACAAGGCTGTCGACTCCCTGAAGACCTTGAAGGCCGGGGACAAAGTCACCATGACCTGCATGGACAGCGAGACCGGAGAGCACCAGGCGGTGTCTGCGATCAAACTGGACAAGAAGTAAGCAATCCCGGCAGCTCGAGAGCCATTGAACCCGGAGAGAGAGAGATCTCTCCGGGTTTTTTCTATTGGACGTACCCCAGGCTTCGCAGACGCTCCAGCTCCTCAGGTGCGAGCGCTCGGGTCTCTTCCTCCGCGGATTTCCCCCGTGCCGCGAGCGCTTCCACCCTCCACGTCTCCAGGGCGCGCGCCAGCGTTCGAACTTTCTCCGGATTTGCGTTGCTTAGATCCGTAAGATTGAGCGGATCCTTCCTCGCGTCGAAGAGCTCGTACTCCGGCACCCCCGGCTTGCGCACCGTGTTGTGCACGAGCTTATATCCCTCCATCACGATCGAATAAGACTCGGTGTCGCGGGGGGGTGGGCCGCCGACGGGCTCGCGCGTCGCGGCTTTCTCCGTGAAGGCGGGAAGCTCCCGCCACGCTCCCTCACTAGGCTTGGACGAGGCCGCGAGCAATCCCGAGCCGGAAGACCGCATCCCCTTGTCTTTCAGCAACGGGAGCAGGCTGCGCCCCTGCATGGCGGCGGGACCCTTCAGTCCGCTCAGCTCGAGCAGCGTCGGCATCA
>DASYRY010000173.1:0-10815 GCA_036004025.1 Candidatus Polarisedimenticolia bacterium
AGATCACTTCTCCAAGACGCCTCAGCGGCGAGGGATGCGATGCCGCTCGTTCGATCAGTCCACGTCTCGAGGCTCCGAGGGCGGCCGATTCGGTGCCCGCGCTGATGACCGAAATCCTGGTCGAGACCAGCGCGCGGCGCGGCGATGGGGGCGGCGCCGGCACTTCCGTGACTTCGACCCTTCCGTCTCGGAGCATCACTTGCTTCATGCTTTGTCTCCGAAGAAAGGGCGCAGCCGGTAGCGGACGCGATGCGGAACCGCGTCCTGCCAGCTTATCCGCACCGTCTTCGCCGGGAGCGTCACGCCGTAGGAGGGGGAATGCAGATCCTCGATCACGGCAAGCCGAAACTCCTTGGGCGGAATGATCCATCGGAAGCTCAAACCCGCTTCTCCCCTCTGCTGTCGCGCCACCCATCCTTCCGGCTCCTCCTGCGCCTCCCAGCCCGGGGCCAGGTGGAAGCTTGCGAGGAATCGATGCATCCCCTGTCCCTCGAAACGGTCCTCCACGGCGAAGGCTCCTTCCTGCGCGGACATCAGATAGCGACGCCGGTGAGTCACGGGAGAGGAGAGTCGGCGGTATCCGTGATGCTCTCCCTCCAGATAGGTGCAGCGAGCGGTATGCCGCCAGCGCCGCACCCGGGGCGAGTCCGCCGGGATCAGTCTGAACGGCTCATCGGGGAAGGGATTGATTTCCTGCTCGTCCACCTGCACGCCGTTGTGGGCGCTGGTCGCACGGAAGCGGTTCCGCAGGGCGAGGCTCGGGGTGTACGACCCCGTGCCGCGGTCGGGAAGAATCTCGCGCCCGAAAGCGTACAGCTCGAAGGCGAGAGTATCGTTGTGCGCGTGGCCGCCGTTGTCACCCTGCCCCACGTCTCCCGCGTCGACCACCATCTGGGTGGATCCGGAGCCGAGCTGGTAGATCCCGGCATGCGGGAATCCATGGGAAGAGAAGGGACGGGCGCACAGGGGAACGCCGAACGAGTCGATCCAGCGGACGAAAGGCTCCCCCAGCACCCAGACCCCTTCTACCCAGGCATCCCCTGAAAGAGCGAGCCATTCCTCTCTTTGGAAGAGGAAGGAAGCGAGGGCGAGCAAGGGTCTCCAATCCCGGCGCGATCGGTGATATTGCGAGAACATCAGGAATCGCCCGTCGTCGTTGTCGCCGATTTGCGGCAGCGTCCCGTCGGGGCGAATCATCGTGGCCACCACGTCCACCATCCTCTCCAGCGTGCCGAGGTACTCGCGCGCGAAAGGATCTCCTCGCCCGCCACCCAGCAGCGCCGGGAACAGGAACATCTCGGTGGCGAACGCGTGGTAGGAGGTGGAGGCCTCGAAATCGAATCCGTCGGGCCTCACCTGCCTGCGCATCTCGGTCCCCAGGGCGGCGCGGGCGAAATCCTTCCAGGCGCCCGATTCCGCCACCTCCGGCAGGCCGAGCGCGCAGAGGTAGAGTCCCGCCAGATCGCTCAGGTAATGATTCCCCCGCACCGGTCCATCCTCCAGATTCTCCCGGATGAAGCGGGCATGCTCCGTCATGGCCTTGAGAAGCTCCCCTCGGAAGGAGTCCCCTCCCGCCGGCCGGAGATACCCTTCGGCGGCCAGGATCTGCGCCGCGCGGATCGCGACGTCCATCGTGCAGTTCCAGTTCACGCCGCGATAAGGGGCGTTGGAGGAGAGAAACGAGACGAGGTGCGCGATGGCGCGGTCCCGAAAACCGGGATCCCCCGTGATGGCGGCGGCGATGCCCAGCGTCGGGAGGTGCTGGAGACGGGCGAGCTCCCAGGGAACCTTGATGTCATGCCCCCGGTCCGGCGTCTGCACGATATCCAGGGAGTAGGCGCGCTCGTCCCACCGCTTCCCCGACTTGAAGTCCATCTGCCAATCGGGAGAGGGACCCAGATCCACGCCGCCGGAGCCTAGCAGATCGAAGCGACCGCGCTGGAGCTCCCGGGCGGCGCGCAGGATCGGGTCGAGGCTCGCGGGGCTGCGCTCCTTGAGAAGGGACACCAGCTTGTCGCACTCCCGTGAGGCTGGGACCAGGGGATCCCTCTCGCGGCGCTCCCGGCCGAGCGCTTCCAGGCTCGAAAAGGGCGAGGTGAGCGCGGAGAGGAACTCCCGATCCGACATTCCGCCCGCCCGGTGCCGGTTCCGAGTCCGGCGCGCGAAGCGGAGGGCGCGACCGGCGAAGCGGCGCAGCACCTCCCCTGGAGGAAGGGACATCGCCTTCTTCACATCCTGCTTGAGCTGCTCGAACCGGTACGTCACGCTGGATCCCCTCAGAGGAACCGGGCCAAATCCAGGATGTCCCGGGCGTTCTTGTCCCAGGTGTGCCGCTCGACCGCGGCCTCTCTCGCCGCGGCTCCCAATCTCGCCGCCAGGGCCGGATCCCGAAACAGTCGCCCGATCGCCGTGGCGAGGGAGGCGGCGTCTCCCGGAGGCACCAGCAGCGCCGACTCGCCGTCCTGGAGGACTTCTCCAATCTGCTCGAGGCGGCTCGCGATGATCCCTTTTCCCATCGCCATGTACTCGAACAGCTTCGTCGGGGAACCGAAGAAGCGCGACCCGTCCGGGTTGGGGACGTGAGGCGACACGAGGAGATCGCACGCGGCAAGGTAATCGGCCGCTTCCTCCTGTGGCACCAGGCCCGGGAAAAGGCACCGGCTCCGGCCCGGTTCCCGTTGCAGGATCTCCTGTGCCTGGGCTCTCTCGGGTCCATCTCCGAGGAACAGGAAAGCGGCGGACGGATGCTCCTCGAGAACTGTCCTGGCCGCGCGGGCCAGCGTCGTCGCTCCGTGCCAGGGGCCGAAAGTACCCAGGAAGCCCACGACCGTCTTTCCCTCCAGGCCCAACCGATGCCGCACGGGAGCGCCGTCCCGCCCGGGGTGGAACCGGTCGGCGTCTACGCCGTTCGGGCAGACCAGGATGCGATACGATTCCACCCCCTTCGCGAGCAGCTCCTCCCGAAGCACCTTCGACACCGTCACGATGAGGTGGGCCTGGCGAAGATTGGCGCGCTCGATGGCGACGAAGGTCCGCCGGTGCGGAAGCGGGCGATCCCAGTGCTCCGCGATCCACACCCCCGAGCCGTTGTACTCGAGGATCAGAGGCACTCCGAGGGCTCGGGAGAGGAGAATCCCCGCGACACTCCCCTCGTCGAAGCGGTGATAGATCAGGCCGGGCGGATCGGCGCCGAACGCTTCGCCGCCATGGCGCGCGAGCCGGAACGAGTGGTCGAAGCGCGCGGCGCTGCGGGAGATCCTGAGAAGGGGCGGGGGCGGCACGAGGTGCACCGGCATGGCCTCTCGATCGATTCCGGCCGGCGGGTCCGCGGCAAGGAAGCTGACCTCGAGCCCGGCGCGATGGAAGGCCCTCGCCATCCCCGCGATGTGTCCTACGGAGCCTCCTGCCTTGAGGCCTCGCCAGAGATCCGATCGCACGTAGAGCAGAGAAGCGGGCCGGCGCAGCCAGGGACGCGCCGCCGGCCGCCGGCGGGAGCGACAGAGCGCCTCGGCGGTGGCGCGCATTCTTGCGAGGGTCGCCAGAGCCATGCACGAACCTGCCACGAATTCCGGCGCCTGGCGCGTCGCAAGGGGGAGCCATCCCAGCGGCTCTTCCCGGCCTTGCTTGTCGCGCAGAGCTTTCTGCCGGCAGGGCGCCAAGGCCCCCAGGAGGTGGAGGCGGATGACCTGCTGGTGCCAGGCGAGATCCTCGCTGACGATCTCCAGGCGCTTGTCGCGGATCCGGCGGACTCTCCGGACAAGATCCGCAATGCCGCCGGTCGATGCGAGATCGGAGCGCACCCAAATCTGCGGCACGGTCGCTTCCCCTCGTTCCAGGCAGCGCCGGCGATCCTCCTCAGGCCGATCGGTCAGCAACAGCAGACGTCGCGGCTCGCCTCCCGAGGGGCGGGGCCGCTTCCTCGGCACCTGCTGCCAGACCCACGGATCTCCGCAATGAAGGCTTTCTCGCCGGCAGAACCGCGTCATCCTCTCGTAGAAGAAAGAGGAGCAATAAAGCTGATAGCCCCGTGTGCGGAAGCGCTCGTCGGGCAGGCGCGACGCCGCGGCCGCATCGGCGAGCGCAGGATTTCTCACGATCGTTTCGAAATCCCCCATCACGCGGTTGGCCATGGGGTCGAAGGCGAGCCACGTTCCCGCGATCTTCAGCTCGACCAGCTCGTGGGTCTCGATTCCCCGCTTGGTGCGGCCTCTCGGATGGTCGCGCGCCTCCAGCGTCAGATAGCGCGACGGGATGCCCTCCTCTTTCGCCATGGTCCCCAGGACGGCGCAGTAACCCAGGCACCAGGCGTGACCGCCGCGCAGGATCGCGGAGACGTCGAGGCTTTCCTGGCTCCGGGAAGGATCCAGGCTCCGGTAGACGAACTCCATGAGGTCCTCCGCGCGCTGCCGGTCGGTATAGTCCTCTCCCTCGCACTTCCATGCCGTGAGATAAAGCATCGCATTGCCCGACGCCGGATAAGGGGGCATCGAGAACGACCGCACGGTATCCACTTCCTCCACACGGATGCGCGAGTACCCCGCTCGTCGCAGGCGCATCTCGACGTCCCGCCGGTCAGTCTTCCAGAGGTGATCGGAGACGGGATAGCGCCGGTTCCGGGCGTCGGGCGGCAGCGCCGCCGCCAGCATTCCCTTGCGTCGGAGGATTCTCCGGATCTCCGCCAGGACTCTTGCCGGATCCGCGGAGTGCTCCAGGACATTGTCGGCGTAGACGGCGTCGAAAGATTCGGCCGGGAAGGGCAAGTCGTGGAAATCACAGCGCGCCACTTTTACCTGGTGGACGCGGCGCGCCTTCTTCAGGAATTCTTCTCCGTAATCGACCCCGATGCTGATCGGGTGGCGCTCCTCCAGCTTCCGGGTCCAGTAACCGGCGCCGCATCCCAGATCCAGCACGCGGGTGCGATCCCGCGGCACCTTCGCCTGCAGGCGCGCCGACTGCTGATCGTTCCTCGTCTCTCCGAGGACCGATTCCGCCTCCCGCGCCACCTGGTGGTCCAGCATCTTCCTGCGATCCTCCGGACCCCTTTCCCCCGAGGCGAGTCTCCTGGAGACCAGCTCGGAAAAGGTCAGGAACCGGACGTCCTTCCGCCGCGACAGCGTCTCCAGAAAGGAGGCGATCGCCTCGTAGCGCATCACCCCTTTGGTGTGGCCGATCGCCACGAGGGTGTCGTCTCCATCGAGGCAGCGCTCCGGCGCCGGCTCTCTCTCCAGGCGTGACCATCCCCTGCACGCGGGGATCCGGCGCAGGAGGAATGCCATCCGTCGCCATGCGTCCGGGTGCTCCTCCTTGAGCCAGGCGAGGAGGTCCCGACGGTCGCAGCGCTGGAACGATTCGAGGAGGACTTTGGCGCCCGCCCCATCCAGCGAGAACCGATTTCCATCGAAGGAGAGAATGGGAAACTCCAGCACCCCTTCCTCGGCGGGGGGAGCGGGCAAAGTAATGTCCTCGTCCGAAGGGAAGTAAGGCGCCATCGGGGAGCAGGCGCCGCGAAAATCGAACCGATGCTCGAAGGACCAGCCCCCCTGCCAGACGCTGGAATCCGCGGGAATTCCCGCGCGCTGCAAAGCCCTGAAAACTTCCGGGTGCGGCTGCACGCGGTACTTTCCCGCCCGAAACACTCGGACTCGATAGGAAGGATCCACGCGGGAGACGACGGCTTCCAGCTCTCGCTTCAGCCGCGGAAGGATTCTCTCCGGCCCTTCGGCAAGCCGGTGCAGGCGATTCTTCTCCTCATCCCACCATCCTTGCCCGGTCGCGCGATCGAGCCGCGGGAGGGATTCGGGCATCCATTCCGGGTGGAGATGCAATTGGAGATCGTGCCCTCGCCGGCGGGCGTCGCGGATCTGCGCCTCCAGCGCGGAGGCGACCGCCGGATCGTGCCGGCGCAGGTACAGGATCTCTCCCATCTCCACGAAGAAGGTGAGGGGCACGCCATAGCGCTCCGCCATGCGCATGAGCGATTCGGCGGGCTTGAGCACCGTCTCCTCCCAGTCCACCTTCTTCCCTTCCGGCACCGGCTGCCAGGTCTCGTAGTCGAACGTGAGAACAAGATCGCGAAACCGCGGACGCCCGAGGAACGCGGCATGCCCGCTGGAGAGAACCCTGCGCAGGAGGAGCGCGAACTGCCGCGAGACGAGCCGCTCCAAGGATTCCGGAGTGAAATAGCGCCCGCCGGGCGACCACGCCGCCAGGAAGAGCCTTCCGTCGGGTGCCAGCAACCGCCGGATCTGAACCAGGAACCGGTCCGCCTGGCGCACAGTCAAGTAGGCGATCACGTCGCTGGCGACGATCAGATCGAATCCTTGCTCCGGGAGGCCGAGATCCTGCAGGCGGCGAATGTCCCCCTGCAAGAAGCGTATGCCGGGGAAGCGCGAGCGGGCCTTCTCGACGGCGATTTCCGACAGCTCGATCGCGGTGGTGCTCCGGCAGAGGGTCGAGAGGCGCGACGTGAAGGCGCCGAGGCCCGCCCCCAGGTCGAGGGCGTCGCCGAAGCCTTCCGGAGGCGAGGCTTGCCGGATCCACTCCAGATAGCGGTCGTAGCGCTCCGACTCGGCGTCGCCGATGGACCAGGGATCGTCTTCCTGGTGATAGAGCCGCTCGAAGTTCCGTCTCACCACCACGACGCGATCCCCGTGGAAGCGACCATCTCCCTCAAGTCGGCGCGCGTCACGAGCAGGGTGCTCCTCCAGGATCCTCCGCGCGCACGACTCCAGAGCATCAAGTGCAGCCCCAGCACCATCAGGTAGCTCACGCTGGAGGAAGCCGAGGCGCCCGAGATCCCCCAGCGCGGAATCCAGAAGTAATTCAGGGCCACGTTCAGCACCAGGGGGGGAATCCAGATCAACACCGCCGGCAGCGGCATGCCTGCGGAGGCGAGGTGCGTAGCGATCGGGTTGGTGACGCCGTAGGCCCAGATCCCGGGCAGCAGCCACCAGAGGGCGAGCACCGCGGGGGAGAAGCCCTCGCCGTACAGAAGGCGGATGACGGGTCCCGCGGCCAATCCCGCGCCCGTGCACAGGAGAAGCATCAGGAACGCGGTGTGGCGCATCACCTTCGAGGCAAAGAAAGGATCCCCTTCCCCGTGCCGGGAGAGGAGCGGGAAGAGCACCATCCCGATGCTCATGGGGAGAAGGTAGAGGAGATCGGCGATCTGCACCGCAATGGAGTAGATTCCGGCCTCGGCCGTGCTGCGCAGAATATTGACGAGCAGGAGATCGGATCGAACGATGAGGTACGCGAGCAGCGCGGCAACGTAGGACCGGGCCCCGTATCCGACGCTGTCGCGAAAGAGCGAAAGGCTCGTCTTCGGCTCTCCCGTCCCCGATCCTCGCGCCATGCGGTCGAGAATCTTCGCCACGACCGCGGCGCCGAGGATCGTGATCAGCAGGCTGGCGATCAGGACCCAGCGTAGATCCGCGCCAATCAGCAGGAGCACTCCGACCAGCGCCGCCAGGCCCGCGGCGCGAAAGCCGACTTCCAGCGCGTTGAACATCGGCACCCGGCCCATGCCGACCAGGAGATTCAGCCCGAAGAGCGTAAGGAGCTGGAAGGGAATGCACAGGGCGGCGGGGAGCAGCAGGGGCAGCGGAATCTCTCCGAGAAGCCGGGGAAACGCGGAGGCGGCGCATAGGATGGCGAGCGTGAGGGCCAGTCCCAGATAGGCGGCGGTGCGCACGCTGTTGGCCCAGACCGATCCCATCAGGTTGGGCCGGCGCGAAACCTGGTAGGTGTTGGAAGCATGCAGGCCGAGATTTCCGAGCTGCAGGCCGATCCCCGCGAGCGCTCCCACGGTGGCCAGCACTCCCCTTCCCCCCGGTCCCAGAGCACGCGCGGTAAGCACGGACGAGGCCACCCCGAGTCCCACCAGGAGGATTCGGGCGGCGAACGTGGCGGCCACGTCGCGGGAGAACTTCACGCCGCTTTTCTCCCCACGACCCAGTAGTCGTACCAGCGGCTCACGTTGAACAGGTTCCATAGCAGGAACGCCCGATCGCGGGTCCCTTCCCGATGCTCCTTCAGGATTCTCCGGACCGCCTCGTAATCGAAGATATCCATCTCGCAGATTCGCGAGCCGAGGATGGCATGTTCGGCGTAGCGGTAGAGCTCCCCCGCGAACCATTCCGAGACGGGAGCGCCGAAGCCCTGCTTCTTCCGGTAAAGCACCTCGTCCGGAAGCACCCCCTTCAGGGCCTTCTTGAGGAGGTATTTGGAGACTCCGCCGCGGATTTTCATCTCGGTGGGGATTCGCATCGTGTACTCCACGAGGCGATAGTCGAGGAAGGGAACGCGGGCTTCCACTCCCGCCGCCATGGTCATCTTGTCCACCCGCATCAGGAGCAGCTCCGCGAGTCTCTGCTTGAGCTCCAGGTACACCATGCGCTCTCCGAAATCCGACTCCGGCTTTCCCCGGCTGATGCGATCCCATATCTGGGCGACCACGCGATAAGAATCGATTCCCTCCTCCTGGCGGCGTGCAGCGAGCGAGAGGATGCGACGCTTTTCCTCCCCTTTGAAGGCGATCGCCCCGCCCCAGAAGGAGACCCGATCCTCCGCCGCGCACTTTAGGAGCTCCAGGCGATCCCCGCCTCGCAAGAGCGCACCCGCCAGACCTACTCCAGCGCTCCTCAGCGCCCGGCGGACCATGCGCGGAAGAGCCCGCAGCGGCTTTCCCAGGGACGCCTCGAGAGCGTAGACCGAGAGATACCCCGGATACCCGAAGAATTGCTCGTCGCTCCCCTCCCCGACCTGGACGACCACCGTTCCCGACTCACGGCTCTTGCGCGCCAGGTGGTACAGGGGAACGCACACCCAATCGGCCAGCGGCTCGTCCTGATGGTGGATGAGAGCGGGGATCGTCTCCTGCAGGTCTCTCGCCGTCAGCACCACTTCGTGGTGATCGGTCCCGAAGAGCCGTGCAACGCGACGCGCCTCTTCGAGCTCGTTATAGGCGGGCTGTCCTTCGAACCCCACCGAGAAAGTGGTCACGGGCCTGTCCATGAGCCGGGCCATGAGGGCCACGTTCGCGGAAGAATCGATGCCGCCCGAGAGATAGACGCCGAACGGGACGTCTGACATCATTCGCTTGCGCACCGAGTCCTCGAGGAGTCGGAGGATTTCTGCGCAGATCTCTTCCTCTCCAACGGAGTTCAATCGTCCGGGGACGATGGCATCCCAGTAGACCTCTTCGCGAGTCTCGCCGCCGCGATGGACGCGCAGGATCGTCCCAGGCTGCAGCTTGCGGATGCCAGAAAAGAGGGTGAGAGGCGCCGGGGTCGAGACGAAGGTCAGATAGTGAAAGAATGCTTCGAAGTCGATCGACGCCGAGACCGCGGGGTGGGCCAAAAGCGCCTTGATCTCGGAGCCGAAGAGGAATCCTCCGGGAACCTGTGCGTAATAGAGAGGCTTGATGCCGATTCTGTCCCGAGCCAGGAGAAGCTCGTCGCTGCGCGCGTCGTAGAGCGCGAACGCGAACATGCCGTCGAGCTGATGGGGCACGGCGGTGCCGACCTCTTCGTAAAGGTGGAGAATCGTCTCGGTATCGGTGGAAGAGCGATACTGGTGCCCGCGGGAGAGGAGGCGCTCCCGCAGCGATCGGTGGTTGTATATCTCCCCGTTGAAGGTAATCCAGACCGACCCGTCTTCGTTGGACATCGGCTGATGACCGGCGGCCGAGAGGTCCACGATCGAGAGCCGCCGGTGCGCGAGTCCCGCCCTTCCATTGGGCGCGAGCCAGATCCCGGCATCGTCCGGTCCTCGGTGCGCGAGCGTGTCCCTCATGCGCTCCAGCGTCGGGGGATCACCTATTAAAGATGAGGGGGGATCACCGAAGCGAAAGAAGCCGCAGATACCGCACAATCTCGGATCTCCCGTAAAACGGCATCCTGTCGCAACAAAAGCACTTGCAGCGGCGAATATATATCCCGCTCCACCCCTTGTCCAGATATTGACGGAGTCTCTCGAGCCTTTTAGGAAGGGCCCAGCTCGTGCTCGATCTCTTCCCGGAGGGCGGTAGGGTCTCGCGTAAGATCGAAGGCATAACTGCTATCGGCTCTGTACGTTGCGAGAGCATCCCTGACTGAATTCGCTTGGCTCCAGCTTTGGATCGCCGCCTCCTTCTCACCTCTATCGAGAAGGATGCGGGTCCTCAGGAGGTGGGCGGTCAGGTAGGCGGGCTCTTCCCGGACGGCCTCTGTCAGCTCGGAGAGCGCCTGCTGGGTCCTTCCGAGCTCACGAAGAAAGCCCGCGAGCTCCACTCGGATTCTTGGATCTCGCGGGGCCAGAAGAAGACTCGAGCGATACGCTTTCAGGGCCCGATCTCGCGTCGCGGAGTCGTGGAAGAGCGATCGGAGCGCCCGAGTCTCGAGACTGGCGAGGACGAGCAGGGAATCTGCGGAGGTCCTGTCGTAGCGCATCCCTCGCTCGAGGTCCCTTCTGAATCGAGCGTAGAGGTCAAGGGTCAATCGCGGCTCCGGCCGCGTGGCCAGGAAGGCCGTGGCGGGGAATCGGTAGGTCTGAGCCTGGAAGGGATTGCGTCGCTGCGCGGCCTGAAAGTTCGTCTCCATCGTCGCGTACGATTTCGCAGTCCTCATGGCGGCGTCGCTGAGATGAGCACGGTAGGGATTCAGAACCGCGACCCACCAGAGCTGGACCGCGGCCAGTGCGAACAGAATCGAGAGGGGCCGCCCCTGGCCGCGCCTTCCGATCGCCGCCGCTCCCGGAACCTCTCGAGACAGGCACGCTCCCACCATCACCGCGAGGGCGATCATCAGGGCGGGACGCAGGGAGAGATCCTCCACC
>DASYRY010000174.1:0-7182 GCA_036004025.1 Candidatus Polarisedimenticolia bacterium
ATTCACGCGAGGCTTTCCGCCCCACGAGATGTCGCCTTCCTGGACGGCGATCTAGAGGGAGGCTTCAGGCCGTCGGGACGAGCGGTGCGAGGGGGTGCCGCCCTTCTTGTCGAGCCTCTCCTTGACGCGACCCATGCAGGCCTCGAGGGCGCTTTCGCGATCATCCCCATAGGCGGCGGTCGAGGTGCTGGAGAGGGTTACGCGGTGGTTGTCGCGCAGCACCGCCAGCGCGACGGCGCGGAAACGGGACGGGTCCTGGGCCGAGCGGGTCAGGCGGACCGAGACGAGCGTCCGGCCGTCCAGCTGGTACAGGCCTGGAGTGATCGGTCCTGCGGGTTCGTCCTTGGTGCTCATGACGAAAGCTCCCTAAAAGTGGGCGCGCGCCCGGAGGTCAAATCACCAGAAGGGTCGTGGTGTGGCGCACGGCCGGAATCGACTGAACCGTCTTCATGATCATGTCCCGGAGGCTGTTGATGTTGGTCCCCTCGACGTAGACCACGACGTCGTAGGGACCCATCACCGAATGGGACAGCTTCACTCCCGGCAGATCGGCGAGGGCGTCCTCCACCTGTTCGGACGTCCCTGATTTCACCTTCACCAAAACGAAAGCCTGGACCGGCATCGGCAAGCCTCCCCGTTTTCAAGGCGCCTAGTCTAGCGCCCTCCCACGGAATCGCGCAAGCCCGCGCTCATGCGGGCACCCCGGACAGCTTCTCCACGAGATCCAGATAGGCGCGCAGGGCGCTGCCCGTCTCCACGAATTTCTTGCGGAAGAGGTCCGCGATCTCCCGGCGGGTCATCGCGCCGGCGTGGTAACCGTCGTAGATCTGCTGCCCCAGGAAGTACCCCAGCTCGTGGACCAGCACGTTCATCCGCTTCGGCTCGGAGCGGATCCCCCGCAGGATTTCCGGCGGGACTTCGTCGTATTCGCCGTAGCGCGTCTCGAACTTCTTGTGCAGCAGGATGAAATCGATGATCTCCTTGAACTCCTGGTACCGGTAGGGGGTGTTCGCTTCGATGACGCTGGGCTCCTTGCGATAGTACTGGTAGAACTGCGTCTCGAAGAAATGGTTCCGGCTCGGCGCGATGAGCTTCGAGCCGAAGAAAGCCAGGGCTTCCTCCAGGATCCGGCTGTAGAAGAAGTCGTGCTGCGGGAGATGGGTCGGACCCTGATCGTACAGCTCGCGCTTCAGGCTCAGGTTCACGAAGTGGGCGGCCTCCTCGCCTCCGTGGACCAGATCGAACTGTCCCAGGAAGATCGCGTTGAGCCGCGGCACGAAGCAGGAGCCCTTGCGCGCGATATGCTCCAGGACCTCCTCCACTTCCTCGACATCGGACAGCGCTCCTTTCAGGATCCGGCGAAACGCTCCGACTTCCGGTTTTCCGTAGACCTCCGGGAACACGTCCACGAGGTACTCGGCGGTTTGGCCCTCCCGTCGCAAGATGGTGGTGTATTTGTCGACCTTCAGGAAGTCCAGGATGGTATCGATGATGTTGTAGACCGTGGGCGTGAGGTCCGGCTCCGAATCGTCTTCCTGCTCCCCTTTCCAGAGATCCAGCACCTGCCTGTAGGATTCGTACTTTTCGAGGGGACTGGCGTTGAAAACGCAGTAGGCATCCGGCTCCACCCGGACCACGTCCTGCTGCTGCAGGCCCTGTTCCACGAGCTGCCAGTAAAGCGTTTCCAGGTTCTGGAGCACGATCAGGCTTCGCCGCGGCGTTCCCTTGCGCAGCAGGATCTGCTCCACGCCTCCGGGCAGATGGCTGCGTCCCAGGTGAGATTCCCCCACCACCACGACGATCCTGGCCTCGGGATCCCGCTTCATGATTTCGACGATCCGCGAGGCGGCGTAGCGATCCCGCTTGCGGATGTTCCGGAATCCGTTGCGCGGCTCGCAATCGATGCCGAAAACAGGAATCGAGTACTCCTTGGCGACTTCGAAGAGGGAGCGGAAGCCCTTCCAGTCATATCCCCATTCGGAAACGTAGCGGATTCGCCGGAGAAACTCTTCTTCCTCCATCTCCCCCTTCATGAACCGATCCAGGACGCGCTGCTGGCGGCCGTAGATCATCTCCAGGCACAGGGCCGTGCGCTGGCTGCGGGCGGCAATCTCCCCGAGGAGCTTCGCCTCGAACGCCTGCGCCGAGGGGAGCGCGTGGTAGTCGCCGATGTAGACGATGTCCGAGCGGCTGCAGGAGAGGACGAGATCGTCGAACGAGCTGATCGCCTGGAGGCGGCTGAAGTCGGCGTGGAATTCGCGGATGTACTTGCGGGCGGAATTGGGATCCACGCCGAAGATTTCTTTCTTCAGGCGCTTCACCGCTTCCTGCTGGAAGACAAGCTCTTCTCGGAGACTGGCGGATTCGCGGGGGCTCAGCGCTCGCTCCCTCCCTCGCCGCTCCGATCCCGGTCTCCCTTCGCTTCGGTCCGGAACCTGCGCACCGCGATTCCCAGACTGTTCGCCAGCGCCGGGAGCCTCGCGGCGCCGAAGAGGACCAGGAAGATGAGAAAGATTAGAAGAATCTCTCCGATGCCCATCGATCCCATGGCGGTCCTCCGCCGGTCAGTCTAGGAAGGGTGGATCGCCAAGTCAAACTTGGGAGACCGGCTCACGCGGTAGGCGGCGGAAGGATGCGCCGGAAGTTGCCGTCCCTGCGGGTCACGCGAGTCGCGTCGAGGTGCTCCAGCAGCGGGATGGCGTTCTTGCGCGTGGTCCCGGAAAGGTCCTTGAAGGTGGCGATGTCCAGAAGCTCCGAGGTCCGGCGGTATTCCCAGACCCTGCGCTTGAGGGATTCCAGCGCCTCGGCGTGGTACACCTTCCCCTCCTTGATGCGGACCAGCTTCCCCTGCTTGAGAAGCAGGAAGAAGAGGCTCTCCATCTTGGGGCGATTCAACTCGAGCTGAGCCATGACTTCCTCCATCTCCGGGGGGTTGAGACCTCTTTCGCGATAGGCCCCCTCGATCCGCTCCAGGGCGCCGGCCTCGTCCTCTTGAAGCTCGACCCGGTGGCCGGCCAGCGCGACCAGGTCGCGATCGACCCGCAGCAAGCCCCTGCGCACCGCCTCATCGAGGCACGCCCGGAAGACTTCGCCCGCTTCGCGGCGGAAAAGACGGGAGCGGATCTCCTCCTTGGAGAGTCCGACCTGGAGCGGATGGTCACGGTGGAAAACCTGAACCGAGGCGATCATCTCCTCGAGGGCAGCTTCGTAGTTCGCGCAATCCAGGTAACGCGGGCATTCTCCCGGGATGGCGATCAACACCTTGGAGTCCAGCTGCGCCTCCAAGGCCTCGCGCAGCGCCGGAAGCTGCAGGCCGGTCCTGGCGCGCAGGCCATGGAGGTCCAACCCGTTTCTTCCCGCCCCGCGGATCAGCTCGCGGAGTCTCACGGCCGGATCGGGACTCTCCAGACGCGCGAGCCGATCTCGCCATGCCGCGACCTCGGCGATACGCAGCTTTCCCGGAAGATTGTCGAGAATCACCCCCCCGCCAAGAGTGGCGGCGGGAGAGGGACACCGCAGGATGAATCGATCCCCGGGAAGGGCCGCAACCGGCCTGGAGAGCCGTAACTGGGCGTACGCCGAGTCTCCAGGCTCCAGCTCGCCGGATCCTCCAAGACGCACCCGGCCGAGGACTTCGCTGGCGAGGTGGTGAAAACGCACCGCCATCAGATCCTCCACGCCCCCTTCCCCCGCGAGCGCCTCGAGCCTCACGTCGAAAAGACGCGAAGACCGGAGCGCCCCGGGCAGCGTGAGCAGGTCTCCCCGCCCCACCGCCGGAGTGTCGACTCCATGCAGATTCACGGCCGTCCGCTGTCCCGCAGAGGCCTGCCGGCAAGCCTCGCCGAAGACTTCGAGCCCTCGCACCCGCGCGCGGCTGCCGGCGGGGAGGATCTCCACTTCGTCGCCGATCTTCACTTCCCCGGAGATCAGGGTTCCAGTCACGACGGTTCCGAAGCCCTTGATGGAGAAGGAGCGATCCACCGGGAGACGGAAGACCTTTCCAGCAGGCCGTCCTGGGATGGATGACGCCACGTCGGCGAGGGCGCGCTTGAGCTCGGCGAGCCCCTCTCCGGTTTTGGAGGAGACGGCCAGCAGCGGCGCGTCCTGGAGGAAGGAGCCCGAGAGGAATTCGCGCAATTCAAGCCGGACGAGATCCAGGATCTCGGGCTCGACGAGATCCGCTTTGGTGAGCACCACGATGCCACGAGGAATCCCGAGCAGCCGGCAAATCTGGAAGTGCTCCCGCGTTTGAGGCTTGATCGACTCGTCCGCCGCGACGACCAGCAGGACCAGATCGATTCCCCCGACCCCCGCCAGCATGTTGCGCACGAATCGCTCGTGACCGGGCACGTCCACGAAGCCGGCGAGGGTCCCATCGGGGAGCGCGAGGCTCGCGAACCCCAGATCGATGGTAATGCCCCGCTCCTTCTCTTCCTTGAGACGATCGGGATCGGTGCCGGTGAGAGACCGCACCAGGAGGGATTTTCCGTGATCGATGTGGCCGGCGGTTCCGACGACCAGACGGCGGGAGGGTTCCACGTCGGATTACTCCCGGAGCCGCTTCACCTTGGTCAGCTCTTCTTCGTAGTACTTCCGGAAGAGGAGATCCCATTCGGGGCTGCCTTCGGGAATGTCGCGCTTCTGGGATTCGATCTTGCGGCGAACCGCCTCTTCCATGGCGTCCTCGCGCTCCAGCTCGACCTTCAGGAGGGCCACGATTCTCTGGCGGACGTCGTTCTCCTCGCCGTGATAGTCCACGCGCTCGTCGTCGAGGAGTGCCTCCAAGAGCAGGTGGGAAAGGTGCACGATCTTCTCGTGGCTCAGGCGCATGAGATTCCTAGAAAATGATCTTTCTCTCGCGGGCCAGCTTCGCCTTGATCTTGCGGAACATTTCCTGGTAGTCGATGTCACCGCGCCCGATCTCGTCGCGGTACTTCTCCATGATCTCGCGCACTTCCAGGTTGAGCTTGTCTTCCACGGCAAGGTCCTCGGTGATGACCTCCACGAGCCGATCGATGACCGCTCCAGGCTCGTCCGTGGAGAGGGTCCCTTCGCGGACGAGGGCGTGGAGCAGATTCTGCGTGATGGCTCCGATTTGATCGCGCGTCAATCTCACGGGCCTTCTCCGATCCTCGCTGGGGGGTTCGCTCCGAGCGAGAGAATAGCACAGGCCTCCCGCGGCCTGCACGCCGTCGCGCCGGCGGCATTCATCGAGACGGCGAAAAGAAAAAGGGGCCTTGCGGCCCCTTTCAAGAGTACGGTCGGACGCGCTCCGACGCTAATGGGAGGCCAGCCGCGCTGGCTCGAGGTGGGCGATGGCGCCCCTTCGGCGCATGCTGCTGGCCGGCTTGGCAAGAGCGCGGTTGCGAGTGATGAGCTTCCTGAGCCTCTTCTTGGCTTGCGACTCGATTTGGCGGACTCTCTCCCGGCTGATTCCCATGCGCTCGCCGATCTCCTTGAGAGTGAACACCCGCCCGCCCTCGAGACCAAAGCGGTTGATGATCACCGTCTGCTCCTGCTCGCTCAGGTCCTTCAAGGCCAGCCGGATCAAGCTCTGGCTCTCCTCGCGGAGCAGCTCTTCCTCAGGGTTCGTGGAGCCCTCGTCCACCAGGTAATCGGAGATGGGGGTGTCCTTGTCGCGACCGATCTTGTCGTCCAGGGAAAGCTCCCGGAGCTTGATCTGCAGGATCTCGTCGATCTTGGCGATGGTGCTCTGCAGCTCGCGGGAGATCTCCTCGCGGTCGGGCCTTCTTCCCAGCTCGCGAACCAAGGCCCGCTCGGTGGCTCGGACGTTCTTGACCTTCTTGAGCTGGTAATTGGGGATTCGCACGAGGTTGGAATGCTGGGAGAGTGCTCGGAGGATCGATTTCCGGATCCACCAGATGGCGTAGGTGATGAACTTGGTGCCTCGGTTGTGATCGAAATGGTGAGCCGCTTCGATCAGGCCTATGTTCCCCTCGTTCAGGAGGTCCTCGAAGGGAAGGCCAAGATTTCGGTATTCGGAGGCGATTTTTACGACGAAGGACAGATTCGACTCAACCAACTCGTTGAGCGCTCCGTCCTTATGCTTGTCGCGGAGGCAGATGGCAAGTGCCTGTTCCTCTTCCCGGGTCAGGAGGGGGAACTCGCCGATTTCCGACAAGTACTTCGAGACTGAGTTACTGCGCTCCCGGGGCCTGTAATCCATCCACGCTACCTCGTCCTGGTCACCCATCGAATCGATGAGGTGGAAACGGCTGGCTCAGGCTGACGGCCTATAGAATTTCGTCCTTGACAAAGACCCTATGTGGTCCTAAAATTACGTCAAATTTCTGTTGTTTCGTCCAGCTCCTGACGCTTCAGCGACAACCGACGAAAGTAACACGCCAGGGATTCTGACATGAGACACCGGGAGCGCACGTCGGCAACGCGCGGCCACCTGGGGAATTCTCCGTCGGAGCCCTGTCATTTTCGTCAATGCCTTGGGCGACGCGAGCATCAGAAATTTGGCGAATGTGACGAGCTGTTTGAGAGCTGACGGTCTGATTATAGGTTTCGCCCCAACTTGTGTCAAGGGCATTTTGCGATAGCAGCATTCGATGAAAACCTCTCCGGGCAAGAGTTTTAGCAGACCCAGGGCGCGGAAGGGGAAACCGTGGTGAGTTCCAGCCGATCCAAGTTCAGACAGCCCCTGCTCGTGGGCAATCGCATCCGTACTCTGCGCAAAGACCGGAATCTTACCCAGGCGGAGCTGGCCGCGAGCATCGGCATCCAGCAGTCGGATCTCTGCAGGATGGAGAACGGCGAGTACAAGGTCAGCCTGGAGACCCTCTTCAAGATCCTGTCCATTTTCCAGATTAACATTGCGGAGTTTTTCCACGAGGAAGCTCCGCCCAGCATCTCCGAGAAGGACGTGGACTTCCTTCGAGAGTACCGGAAGCTGGATCCCGACGCCCAGCGCGAGGTTTGGGACTTCATGCGCTTCAAGAGGATGGATGACGACGATGAAGACGCCCCCGACCTCGAATCACCCTCAGGCTCCCGCCACGAGCGGGACCACAAGAAAGAGTAGGTCGGCCATGGACAGGTCATGGAAGGAAAGCTACGACCAGCTCACGAAGGAGGGCTACGAGGAGATCCGGCGAGGCAATTTCAAGACCGCCATGGACCTGTTCGACCTGGCCAAGAGGCTCGCCGAATCGG
>DASYRY010000175.1:0-2811 GCA_036004025.1 Candidatus Polarisedimenticolia bacterium
AGTCTGGAGGTCGAATGGGGCGGAAGTCCTGCGAATCGTCCCAGAGGTGCCCCTGAGTCGGCACGAAGCCGGCGCCCTGCGCTTGGGATGTGTGCGTTGCCGCCGCGATTCAGGTTTTCTTGGGATGATGCGTTAGGGACCGAACTCCCAGGTCAGGCCGAACACGGGGAGCTGTTTGAGCCAGAATCCTTCCTTCTGGTCGACATCGACGCTCCCATCGCTGCGCGGCAGGAACTCGAAGCTCTGCACGCAGCAGACATTGTCCTGCCGGTAGAGATTGGTGACCTCGAGAAACAAGGTGAGCGTCCCGCGACCGAGGGGGATGTGGCGGCCGGCCTTCATGTCCAATCGGTGGTAGGCGGGATAGCGGGCGGAGTTGCGAGCCCCGAGGATCGGCTGGATGGTCGAAGTCCCGTCCGGGGCGACGACCGTTTCCGCTGCCATGGGAGTGGTGGGCCATCCCGAATGGTAGACGCCGGCGAAATCAAAAGACCAGGTGTCCCCCTTCCGATAGCTCATGCTGAAGTTGAACGTGTGCCTCTGGTCCCAGCTTCGCGGAACCAACCTGCCGTCGATTTCGTCCCGGGCTGATGCGAGCGCGTATCCGGCCGACCAGGCGAAAGCTCGTCCCCGATCGGCGGAAAGGGAAAGCTCCACGCCCCTGGAAACGGATCGCTCCGGTGCAACGAGGACGCGATCCGGCTCGATTTCGGGGAAGATCTGGATCGGATTGAAGAGATTCTCGTAGTGGGGGCGCGGATTGGAAGTCACCTTGGAGTAGGCGCAGGCGCTCCAGGTCAGTCCGCCGGAAATGGCATGGTCGAAGGCGACGAGGCGATGTTCCGAGCGCTGGGCGGGAAAGATTCCGAGCTCTCCGTCTTCCACCTGAAGCTCGTGGAGGGACTGAGATTGAAAGAATCTGCCCCACGCCGCCCGGAACGAAGTCCGGGAGCCAGGCGTGAAGATCAGGTTGAGCCGGGGGCTGATCTGCTGTTCCGCGGTGATGCTCTGCCGGTCCCATCGGGCTCCCGCCTCCAGGACGAGCCTCGAGGAGAGCGGAATCCTGTCGCTGAAGTAGGCGCCATAGTTCTCCCCCGTCGGACGGATCGACGCGAGACGGTCGGTCGTGGAAGGAGCGCCCCCGAGCAGCGGAGTGATTCCCTCGGTGTGGCTGGAGTACTCGTACTCCGCTTCCACGCGCTTCGCAAGGAGGCCCCACTTCATCGTGTGACCCCCCGGTCCCCGAAGAATCCAGTCTTGAACGATCCCGTGCGAGATGAAGGCTCGATCGTCGCCGACCTGTGCCAAGCCGGTGTCTCCCACCGAGACGCTTCCGCTTCTTTCGCGCTCAACGCTTCCGCGCGACAGCAGCGTCCGGGAGTAGAGGCGGGGCGTCCATGGGGATGCCAGATCGAGCCAGACGTAATCGCTGAGGTTCCTCGCCGTGACGTCGACATCTCCGAAATCGTTCACGAAGTCGACGGCATCGCGGGCCGCGAGGACGTGTCCGGTGAGCACCGTCCCGCCGCCCAGCGGCACCTCCGCTTTGCCCAGGACGTCATGGTAGACGGGGCTGATGTCCTCTCCGCCGGGATCGACGATGTCCAGGACCGCATCGGGATACCAGGTGCGCGCCGAGAGCAGCCATTTCCCATTGCGGGCGCCGAACGCTCCGTCCGTGAGAACGCTCGAGCCGATGAGGCTCGTGCTGAGGAGGGTCCTTCCCTCCTGCGTGGGGTCCACCGAAGAGAGATCCAGGATCCCGCTCAAATGGTCCCCATACTGCGCGGGGAAGCCGCCTCCCAAGATATCCGCCCTGGCAATCGTCCTGGAATCGATGATGCTGGAAAAGCCGAGGAAGTCGCGCAGATGAAGCGGCTCGTCGATTTCGAGACCGTCCAGGATCACGAGCGCCTCGCTCGGTTCCCCGCCTCGGATGCTGAGCGCCGCCGATTTGTCTCCCGTCACGATGCCCGGGGATCCTGCGAGGGCCCTGTTGAGGTCGTCTCCCAGTCGCGTCCTCCGCTCGATCGATTCTTGCTTCAGGGTCGTCCGGGGCTCGGTCTGTTCTCCTCCGGGAGGCGTCGGGCCCGAATCGACCTGGATCTTTTCGCGAAGGGTCGGAGCGACGAGAAGGTCCAGGAAAAGCTCGGTCACGGATCCCGCGCGGACCCGAACCCTTGCGAAGCGCTGCACCGAGAGTCCCGGCGCGCTCACCTCGAGGACATGGCTTCCCGGTAGGACGTCGGGTATCGAGAACCCCCCGTCCTCGCCGGAGAGGGCCCTTCCCTGTGTTCCGAGGACCACGATTCGCGCATCCGAGATGGGTCGTCGCTCCCTCCGTGTCAGGACCCGGCCCGCGATGCTTCCGAGCGCCGAGGGATGTGTCGAGGCCGGAATGATGAGCACCGTGTCTCCCGGTCCCTTCTGCGAGGCGAGTCCGAAAGGCGCCAACAGCTCTTCCAGGATGCCCCGAGGATCGTCCGCGCGGGGCTCCGTCTGGACGATCAGATCGGAGCGCACCAGATCGCTGCTGTAAATCAGGGGGAGGCCGCGCGCTCGGAGACTCTCGAGCGCCTCGGTGAGGGGACGATGCGCATACTTCGGGGAATCCGCCTGGGCGGTCTTAGGAAAGGCGCTGCCGAACGCCAGGGCGCCAATCCAGAGCGGCAGGAGCCAACCCCTGACACTCATCGCGCCGTCCGCATGATAGCCTCTTCCTTAAGCTGACTTGGGTCTCTCGAGGAAGATTACGGCGATTTCAGGGCGAGTCAAGGTGGGAGTGGCTGCCAAGACGTGTCCGAAATCTCA
>DASYRY010000176.1:0-2897 GCA_036004025.1 Candidatus Polarisedimenticolia bacterium
ACCACTGAGCTACGCCGGCGCCTCGGAAGTCCGCCTAGGATACGGGCCCACCGGCGGTGGAGTCAACCTCCATCGGCATCGGTAGTGGTCAAGTTTGAAACCCCCGCGATGGAGACGGGAATCGCGGACCACGTTTGGTCAATCGAGGAGATAATTGGGCATCTCGATTAAGGGAAAGGAGAGCGCCAATGGATCCTTCTTGCCGATGCGGTCACCCAGCATCACAGCATGTCTACGAAACCGAATTGCCAATAAATCCGACTACGGGAAAACCAGAGAACAAGCCCACTCAACGGCGGTACTGCACCGTCTGCTCGTGCGAAGACTTCACTCCCCAGAGTCACACTTGACCACTACCCGGCAATTGTCTTCTCCTCGGCGTCGGAGCGCCCGCTCGATCGGCCAGGATCCAGCACGGATGCGCCTTTCCCGTTGACAAACCTCCTCCGCCCCGATATAGAAGGTTCCGTTTTCCACATCGATCCCGGTCGTGATCGTGCGCCGCCGCCTCCTGCGAGCGAGGCGCGCAGAGAGGAAATCCCATGAAGCGAGTCGAAGTACTTCTCCCGGCAATACTTCTCCTGGGGCTCGTTGCGGCGCTGGTGGCGCCCGCCGTGGATGCGGGCGAGCCCGTGACGGGCAGGCTGAGGCGCCAGGTCGAGCCGGCATCCGAGACGATCAATCTAGTGCTGGATCCGGGGAAGGAGGATTACCAGGGAAGCGTCAAGATCGCTTTGCGGGTGAAGGAGCCCACGAGTGGGTTTCGCTTCCATGCGGAGGGGCTTACGCTTCAAGAGGTTACCCTCGAAGGGCCCGCCGGAAAAATTGAAGTGAGCCACAAGGAGGCGGGGCCGATGGGTCTCGTCGCCATCGAGAGCGCCAGCCCGCTCGCGGTCGGCAAGTATGCCCTGGCGGTGCGCTTCAAGGGCAAGCTCGCCACCAACTCCATCGGCATCTATCGCTTGGAAAGCGACGGGGCCTCCTACATCTTCACTCAGTTCGAGGCTCCTCACGCGCGCAAGGCGTTCCCGTGCTGGGACGAGCCCTCCTTCAAGATCCCTTACCAAATCACGCTGGAGGTCCCCGCGGAGAATATCGCGGTGTCGAACACTCCCGTGGAGCGCGAGAGCGTCGCGGAAGGGAGGAGAACCGTGGTCTTCTATCGCACCAAGCCGCTTCCTTCCTATCTTCTCGCCATCGCCGCCGGCCCCTTGGAGGTCGTTCCGATCCCGGATATGAACATTCCGGCGTCCATCGTGACCGTGAAAGGGCGCGCGGCTCTCGCGGCGGAGGCGGTCGAGATGACGCCGAAGATTCTCGCGGCCTTGGAGAAAGAGTTCGGGCGACCCTATCCGTTCGAGAAGCTCGATCTCATCGCCGTCCCCGAAGCCGCCACCTTTGGTGCGATGGAGCATCCGGGCGCCGTCACCTTCGCGGAAGCCTTCCTGCTGCTCGACTCGGCTACGATGACGACGGAGGATCGACGCCGCGTGGCGACGACGATCGCTCACGAGCTGGCGCATATGTGGTTCGGCGACCTCGTGACCATGGCGTGGTGGGACGATCTCTGGCTCAACGAGTCCTTCGCGTCGTGGATGGGCGACAAAGTCTCGGATCAGCTCTACCCGGAGCTGGGCCTGCAAGTGTCGGAGGTGCGCACCACTCAAGAGGCGATGGCCGTCGACTCGCTCCTGAACACGGGCGCGATCCGCAAGCCGATCGAATCCGCCGACATCACCTTCGGATCCGATTTGGGTCTCGCCTACAGCAAAGGGCCCGCGGTGCTGGAGATGGTCGAGGGCTGGATCGGGGAGAAGGCCTTTCACAAAGGGATCACCGACTACCTGTCGGCGCACGCCTGGGACAACGCCACGGGTGCCGACCTTTGGACGGCGCTCTCGCGGGCCTCGGGTCGCGACGTCGGCGGGATGCTGACCTCCTTCCTGGATCAGGCTGGCGTGCCGGTCGTGCAGGTTGAGTTCATCGCGGGAGGCGGCGTCCGGCTGACCCAGAAGCGCTTCCTCGCCTACGGCGTGACCGCTCCAACCTCTTCGCGCTGGCGCATTCCGGTGGAGATCCGCTGGGGGGACGCGGGTGGAACCCACGAGAAGTCGGTGCTTCTTGGCGACAAGGCCGCCGTGATGAAGCTGGGCACCAAGGGAACGCCCGATTGGATCCATCCCAACGCAGGGGAGAAGGGGTACTATCGCTGGACTCTTCCCCAATCTGCGCTCGAGAAGCTGGTGTCGGAAGCCCCCGAGCGTCTCTCACCCCGGGAGCGGGTGGGTCTCGCCTTCAACCTCTCCGCCTTGCTGCGCGCGGGCAAGCTGCATGGCGACGGGTTCCTGAAGCTCCTCGGGCAGCTTTCTTCGGACGAAGATCCCGAGGTCGTCTCCGCGGTCATCGAGCTGCTCTCGGGGGTCAAGGGAGCCTTCGTCCAGGCGGAGATGGAGGAGAGCTTCGCGGCGTACGTGCGCGCGACGCTGGGGCCGAGCTTGAAGCGAATCGGCACCACTCGCGCGCCGCGCGAAACGGAGAAGGTCGCGGAGCTGCGTCAGGAGCTCTTGGGCTGGCTCGGTGAGCACGGGCGCGATCCTGGCGTGCTCGAGCTGGCGCGCTCGATGGCCGGCAAGTACCTGGAGTCCCCGGCCTCGGTCGACCCCGAGCTGGCAGGCACCGCCTTGCGTCTCGCGGCTCTGGATGGCGGGCGGGATCTCTACGAGAATTACCGGAAACATTTCGAGTCGGCCAAGAATCCGGACGACCGCTTCCGGTTCCTCACGGCCCTCGGCAGCTTCCGCGACGAGAAGCTCTTCGACGAGGCGCTCTCCTATTCGCTGTCGGGAAGCCTGCACGTCCAGGAGATCTTCGCCGCTCCGTTCGCGGGCTCGACTTCG
>DASYRY010000177.1:0-4218 GCA_036004025.1 Candidatus Polarisedimenticolia bacterium
CCCTCGCCCAGAGAATTCGCCTTCATCTGGGGGCCCGGGAAGGGGCTTCCAAAGACTCCCGCCGCTCCGGCTAGACGTTATCCCTCTTAAAATCATAGCCTTGCATCCCGAAGATCCCGGACCTATATTCAACTCGGCTTGGATAAGGCGAGTGCCGCCCTCGAGGAGGAACGGGAAATGCTTGGAAGGTTCCTGCGAAGTGGATTCGGGATTTTCCTTCTCACTCTCGTCGTCCTCGTCCTGGGGGCGGGATCGATGGTGGGCTATCAGATTTACAGTGTCACCCACCCGCCGCGGGTGAAGGACCCGGTGGCCCCGGGCGATCTCCTCCTGCGCGCCGACGCCGTATCGTTCCAGAGCACCGACGGGGTGACCCTCTCCGCCTGGCTCGTCCATGGCGACCGCGACGCACCCGTCATCATTCTCTGCCATGACCTGGGCGAGTCCAAGGCCGTTTTCCTGGACGCCGCCATTCCTCTCCAGCAATTGGGGTACAACATCCTGATGCTCGACTTCCGCGGCCACGGCAACAGCTCCGGCAATGGAAGCACTCTGGGCACGGAAGAGCGTTACGATGTGATGGGAGCGATCGACTTCCTGCGCACGCGGCGCGATCTCTCCGCGGAACGGATCGGACTCTGGGGAATTGGCATGGGGGCGTACGCCGGCCTGTTCGCCGCCGCAGAGCGCAAGGAGGTCAGCGCGCTGGCGCTCGACTCGCTCTATCCCGATGTCGAGGGTTACCTCGACCGCCTGCTCTTCAAGGGTCTTCCTCCCGCCACTTCCCGCGTGACGGGGTACGCATCGGTTTTCTACGCCCCTTATTTTCAGTGGAAGATCTCGCGTGGGACGGTGTCGCACACGCTGCCGCAGCTCTCGGATCGCAACTTCTTGTTCGTCGTCGCCACCTCCCGACCCGGCTCGGTGGAAGCGGGTAAGGAGCTGTACGCTTCCCTGCAGGAGGGCGGCCAATCCGACAAGAACCTGCTCGAGCTTCAAGGAAGCGGCCTTTCGAGCCTCTATGACGCGGATCGTCGAAAGTATTCCGAATCGATTGCCACTTTCTTCGGCACCTACCTTCGCGTCCATCCCGACAAGGTCCCCGACGCCATCCAGGTCCAGGTCCGCTGATTCACCGGGCTACGGGATTCCTCAGCCTCCGTGCTCACCGCGGGGGCTGTGATAAGCTTTTTCTCGCGCTTCTGTGAGGCGCGGGAATCGAGGCGCAGCCGATGTCTTCACCTTCCTTTTCAGGCACCGCGACGACTCCGGGGGTTGCCAACCGCCGTGCGATCGGCGAGTTTCTGCAGAAAGCCGGCGGCGACGTCGAGGCAGCGCTCGCGCGCTATCTCTCCGCTCCGGCGGCGGCCGACGGCGGAGTCCTGGACTCCATGCGCTACACCGCGCTCGCCCCCGGAAAGCGCATTCGTCCGGCCGTGCTGCTGGCCACCGCGGAGCTTTACGGAACCGGGCGAGCGCGCGCCCTGCCCGCGGCCTGTGCGGTCGAGTTCGTGCATGCCAGCTCCCTGATCCTCGACGACCTGCCCTGCATGGACGATGCGGCGAGCCGGCGCGGACTTCGCACCAACCACCGCGTGCACGGTGAGGCCACGGCGATTCTGGCGGCCTTCGGCCTGCTCAATCTGGCCTACGGCATCCTCGCGGGAGAAGGGCCGGCGGCCGAGAGGGTGCGTCTGGAGATTGCACGCCGGCTGAGTGGAGCGCTGGGACCGGAAGGACTCATCGGCGGGCAGGCGCTCGACCTGAAGCACGCTTCCGGCCATGTCAGCCTGGACGAGATGGAGCGCATCCACAGCCGCAAGACCGGAAGCCTGTTTATCGCGTCGGTGAGCCTGGGGGCCTTGCTGGGAGGCGCCCCCCCGGAGGAGGGAGCGGCCCTGATCTCCTTCGCGAAGAATCTGGGTCTCGCCTATCAAATCGTGGACGACCTCCTGGACGTGACGGGGGATCCAATCCGGACCGGGAAGCCCTCCGGCGCGGATCGCAGAGGAAACTTCGTCACGCTCGCGGGAATCGACGGAGCCCGCCGTCTCGCGGAAGAGCTCACCGATTGCGCGCTGCAGCACCTCGCCCCTCTGGGCGCGCGAGCGGCGCTCCTGCGCGGGATCGCGCTGGAGCTGTGCGGGCGCGCCGGCTAGCCCGTCGATGGAAGCATCGCCCGCTCATTCCCTCGACGAGCTGAGAGAAGCGCTCCGGCAGAGAGGCTATCTGGACCGCGGCCTGGATCGCTTGATCCTTCAGGGCGCGGGATCGAGATTCGCGTGGCTGCTCGGATCGCTGAAGGCGGGCGTCATCGCCGGAGTCCTGCTGGGCCTTCTCTTCCTGTGCGTGCTGCTGCTCGTCGAGAAACCCACCCTGAACTCGCCCCTCGAGGTTGCCCTCCTCGGCATCTACCTCACGATTCTCAGCACTTCTCTCACGATGCTCGTGGAGCTCGTCGCCGCGCTGCTGGCTCGCACACTCGCGAGGCTCATTCCCAAGCTCGGACCGGATCCCTCCAGGCTGGCCTGGGGAGTCGGGAGCCTGGTCGCCCTGCTCTTTACCATCTACTTCTCGGCCTGGTGGAAGGGAAGAGAGGAGTCGGGCTGGGCGCTGGGATCCCACCTGGGAGTGCTGGGGTTCATCGTGATGGTGAGCCTGGCGATCGGTCGAATGACGTCGACGACGGCTCTCCTCTCGCTTCTCAGGCCCGGCGTCGTCCTGAGCCGCCCCCAGCGGGCGGGGAGAAAAACCCTCGGCCTGCTCGTCCTGATTCTGTTCGTGGGGCTCGCCCTGGCGATCCCGCGGGGAAGGGGCCGGAGCCCCGACCTTGCCGGCACGCCGGCACCCTACACCCCGGCTGCTCGCGACGGGCGTCTCTTGTGGATCGGCTTCGACGGGCTCGGATCGAAACTGCTTGGGGCCCTCCAAGCCGCGGGGCACATGCGTGGCCTGCAGGAGATCGAGAGACGAGGATGCGGCGTCCATCTGGATCGACTCTCCGGTGAGCCGCCTGCCGTGTGGGTCAGCGCGGCGACGGGCTTTTCTTCCTCGCACCACGGAATCCCCGGCGCGGAATCGGCGGTATTTCCCGGAATCAGAACGCCGCTCGGCTCGTCCAACTGGAGCGCACCTCTGGTGAAGGCCGCACGGGTCTTGAATCCGTGGCTCCCGCGCGTGGGAGAAATCCCGGTCTCGGGGCTGCACAGAAAAGACAAAATGGTATGGGAGATTCTGGGGGAAAAGGGAGTCCCTTCGTTCGTGGTGAATTGGTGGACCACCTGGCCGGCTTTGCAGGGACCGGGCGTCCGGATCAGCGAGCGGACCTTTCTTCGGCTTCAAGTGGGAGGCTCTCCCGATCGAGAAACCTTTCCTCCCGAAGAGATGAAGGCCCTCCAGAAGGACTCCCCGGCTCGATGGCGATCGGGACATGCCGCCGCACTGGGGACCCAGCCCGGTGAGGAGCTCGGCGTCGCGATGGACACCTTTCATCTCGGACTCGCTTCAAGGGCGTGGATCGACAGGCGCTGGCCTCTCGTGACGGTCTATCTCAACGGAAGCGACATCCTCGCCGAAGCTCCTTTCTCCGAACCTGATAGCCGTGCCCAGAGACTGGTCAGGGACAAGTCTCTCGTGGACCACTTGGAGTGGCTGGATGGCCAGGTTTCCGAGATGGCAGCGGCCGCCGCCGAGAACGACTTCATCCTGATCCAGGGAGACCCCGCCCGGACGCGTCCTTCCCAGAGTGACTCCGGGTTCGCGATCCTGATCGGTCCTGGAATAGCCAAAGGGAAATCGCTCCGGGGAAGCTTGATGGACCTGGCGCCGACGGTTCTTTGGCTTTCTGGCTTTCCTCTCTCGCGTGAGATGCCGGGGCGTCCGTGGGTTCAATGTCTATCTCCGGGAGCTTCCCTCTCCTGGGCCACCCCCTCTTCCATCCCCCGATTTGGGGCCCGAGAATTGCGGCCCGAGAGGGAGTCGGATTTCGATCCCGCCGTCCTGGAGCGCCTCCGGTCCCTCGGTTACATCCGCTAGGACGGCAGGAATTTGACCTTTACACCTCCGCACTCTTAGCGTATATTCCAGGCTGATCAGGAATTAGGCGCGCTCCTCGCGCACTTTCGCCGACTCGAGAGAGGAGTCAGCGAGAAACAAGGAATCCGGTGGAAGCGCCCAGCGGGAGAGGGGCCCCATTCCAGTTCCGTCGGCCGCAATCGA
>DASYRY010000178.1:0-3472 GCA_036004025.1 Candidatus Polarisedimenticolia bacterium
ACGCGTAACATGCACGGGGGAATTCGCCGGCTCGAAAAGGCCCTCGGCTTCGCGACGATGGGCGTGATCGCGATCGGAATCCTTCTGACCGTGCTCCTGGTTCGCATCATCGCCGAGCCCGTCAATCAACTGGTGGAGGCCACTCGCCGCATCGCCCGGGGAGATCTCGACGTCCTGTTGCGAGTGGAATCCCAAGATGAGATCGGCGAGCTCGCCAGCAGCTTCAACCAGATGACCCTGAAGCTGCAAAAGTCGAGGGAAGATCTGGAACGAACGAATCTTCAGCTGGAGCAGAAGGTGCAGGAGCGCACGCAAGAGCTCGAGGAGGCCCAGAATCAGCTTGTTCAGGCCGAGAAGATGTCCGTCGTAGGGCAGCTCGTGTCGGGGGTGGCGCACGAGCTCAACAACCCTTTGGCGGGAGTGCTGGGATACTCGCAGCTTCTGCAGAGGATGGAGCTTACCGAGGACGTCCGCCGCGCCCTGGACAAGATCGAATCCGAGGCGGAGCGGTGCCGCCGGATCGTGCAAAACCTCCTCATCTTTGCCAGGAGGAACAAACCCCAAAAGCGACTCGTAGACGTGAATTCCGTGCTGGAAAGCGTCCTCGAGCTGAAGACCTATCAATTCAAGGTGGACAACATCCGAGTGGAGCGGGAACTGGAGCGGGGCATCCCCCCTACCCTGGCGGATGCTTCCCAGCTTCAACAAGTGTTCATGAACATCATCCACAACGCACAACAGGCCATCGGGGAGCGCAAGGGCACCGGCTCCATCCGGGTGAGGACCCGGCAGCTGGACGGCCGGATCCGAGTGGAAATCGCCGATTCCGGATCGGGAATCGCTCCCGAAAACCTCACGCGTATCTTCGATCCCTTCTTCACGACCAAGGAGGTGGGGCAGGGGACCGGGCTAGGTCTGTCCATCTGCTACGGAATTATCCAGGAGCATCGCGGGAGGATCTGGGCGGAGAGTCGCGGCGGGTCCGGCAGCTCCTTCCATATCGAGCTGCCCGTCCAGGCGGAGGAAGCTTCCGGATGGGTGAAGGCTCCCGAGGCAGGATGGGTCCTGCCGGCTTCTGCGAAGATCGCAGGAGAGTCCTCCGAAGCGGGAGTCGCTCGCGTCCTCGTCGTGGACGATGAAGCCTCCATCGTGGACATTCTCTACGACGTGCTGCGACTGGATGGCCATGAAATCGAAACAGCCTTGAACGGGCGTCTGGCCCTGACCAAGCTGGAGTCGCAAACGTTCGACGTGGTGATCTCAGACTTGAAGATGCCGGGCATGAGTGGACAGGAGCTTTTCAGGCGCTTGAGGGAGATGGACTCCTACCTCCTGGGGCGGATCATTTTCACGACCGGAGACGTGGCCAGTCCCGACACCCAGAGCTTCCTGCAGGAATCAGGAAGCCCCTATCTTCAGAAGCCCTTCGATCTGAACGAGGTGCGCCGGCTGGTGCAGGTCATCCTCGCGTCCTGCGGCGCGAGTCGTCCGGACCTGCCGATCATTCTTCCCGGCGGCGCTCGCGATCCTGGTCGCGCTTCTTGATTGCCTCCCGCTTGTCGTAAAGCTTCTTTCCTCGCGCCACCGCCAGCTCGATCTTCACTCGCCCTTTCTTCAGGTAGAGGCGCAGCGGCACGAGCGTCAATCCGGAGAGCTTCCGGCGGCGGTCCAGACGACGGATCTCCTCGCGGTGAAGCAGCAGCTTGCGCTGCCGGAGCGGGTCGTGATTGTTGAGGTTTCCATGGCTGTAGGGGGAGATGTGGCAGTTCAGAAGCCAGACTTCGCCGCCGCGGATCAAAGCGTAACTGTCCTTGAGGTTCGCACGACCCTGTCGAAGGGACTTGACCTCGGTTCCGGTCAGGGCGATTCCGGCCTCCAGCCGCTCCTCGATGAAGTAGTGGTGCGACGCCTGCCGGTGAGTGGCAAGATTCTTCGTCTCCTCTTCTCGCATACCAAGTAGCGTATCCGAAACGAGCTCGGCGCCGCCACAGTCATCTTGACACTCCTTTCACCCTGGACAAAAATACATCGAGAGTAGTGGGCGCGCTTCGCGTCCATAGGCCGGTAGGTGTTGAGCCGGCGGGAGGAATCATGATGGATGGGCAGGATTCAAGCCCTGAGATGAGTTGCGGTGGGTGTTCCGTCGGAAGCGCCCGCGAGGTTCCCGTAGTGGGAGTCAAGTTCCATAACCTCGCCAAGGTCGAGCATTTCAATTCGGCGGGATTCGAGCTCGAAATCGACGAGTCGGTCGTCGTGGAGAGCGAAGACGGCGAACGCTTCGGAATGGTCTCCGAGGCCACGAGCCGCGTGCGCGGAGGGTGCGGCGTCGGATGCATGAAGCGGGTGCGACGACGAGCGACACCTCAGGACACCGAGATGTTCCGTCGCAACGAGGGCCGCCAGGGAGAAGCGTTGGTGTACTGCAAGGAACGAGTGCAGCAAAGAGGACTTCCGATGAGACTGGTCACTGCCGACCAGACCCTGGACGGACGGAAGGTGACGTTCTACTTCACCTCGGAAGGGCGGGTGGACTTCCGGGAGCTGGTCCGGGATCTGGCCCAGCGCTTCCACACGCGCATCGAGATGAGACAAATCGGAGTCCGGGATGAATCGGGGGTCAAGGGGGGATACGGGCCCTGCGGGAGGAATCTCTGCTGCTCGAGCTTCCTGAAGGAGTTCGCTCCCGTTTCCATCCGCATGGCGAAGGAGCAAAACCTGAGCCTCAACCCCTCCAAGATTTCGGGAATGTGCGGCAGGCTCATGTGCTGCCTGCGCTACGAGCACGGCGGGAAGGAAGCGCCCCCCGCCACGGATTCTGCTCCTGCCTGAGCCGCGCTCGGGCTCCGGCATTCAAGGCTCCCGATCCGACGGATCCTCGCCGGTCGGATCGGCGTCGGCGCGTGCGATTCTATAGACGTCTCGGCGGGCGATCCCAAGGCGCCGCGCGACTTCGCGCGCGGCGTCGCGACGGCTGAGTCCCTCCCGCTCCATCGCTCGTTCCACTTCCCGTCGTACCTCCCGCGGATCCCTCGCGCCCCCTCGGTTCTCAGGGGCTCCTCCCACCACCAAGGTGACCTCTCCCTTCACGGTCGACCCGAGGAAGTCCGCCGCGAGCTGCGTCAGGCGCCCCCGTCGAAACTCTTCGTGAATCTTTGTCATCTCACGACACAGGCAGGCGGGCCTGTCGCCGAGGATTTGCGCCATTTCCTGAAGGCTCTGTCCCACACGACGCGGCGATTCGAAGAAGATCAGGGTTGCCTGCGTTTCGCGCAGGGCTGCAAGGAACCGCTGGCGCTCTCCGCTGCGATGAGGCAGGAAGCCGGCGAAGAGGAATCGGTCGGCCGGGAGGCCCGATGCGATCAAGGCGGAGAGAGGAGCGGAGGCGCCGGGCACCGGGACGACGCGGATTCCGTTCTCGGCCGCGGCCCGGGCCAGGCTGAAGCCGGGATCGGAGATGGACGGAGTTCCCCCG
>DASYRY010000179.1:0-3019 GCA_036004025.1 Candidatus Polarisedimenticolia bacterium
GATCCGCCCGTCCACTGGGGGGGGTGGATAATCCGCGGAGGATCCGTCGGGCCACCGCACTCGAAGGAGCTCGATGCGCGGATTCTTGCCCAATCCGAAGTGGAGGGTCGGAGGGTCGGACGAGCCGAAGCCACGTCCAGAAGTGACCTCTTTGTAGATCCGGAGCGGGCCCGCTTGCAGCGTGACCCCCGCGCCCACCGCGAGCTTGTTCGGCCCGTCCTGGGACAGATCGACGAAGAGGTAATGGTTTCCCTTCGGGGTCTCGTTCAGGAAAAAGGAGCTGTGGTACAGGTCGCCGTGGTAGAAGCCGCCTTTCTCCGCGTAGATCTCCAGCAGCCCGTCGCCGTTCCAGTCGACGAACGTGACTCCATGCCCCTTCCCTTGGGCCCAGACTCCTGCCGACCGGGATCGGTCCACGAAGGTGCCTTTCCCCGTGTTCTGGTAGAGGACGTTCGGCTCCTGCCGGCGAAGATCCGGGTTGCCCGTCCCGAAATAGAGATCCGAGTAACCGTCGTTGTCGAGGTCGGCGGTATTGCCGGCCATGATGCCGATCGGATAAAGGAATCCGGCTTCCATGGAGATGTCGGTGAAGCGACCGCCCCCCTCGTTGCGGAATAGCTTCACCAGATCGTCGTCGGGGACCGGCGTGTAGTCGGACCGATAGCCGGCGATGACGTGGTCCCACAACGCCAGGCTGGCGGTCACGATGTCGAGATCGCCGTCGCTGTCCATGTCCTGGAACAAGGCGATGTAGCCGTTCTGCCGGCCGTTTCCGGTCACGCCCGCCTGCCGGGCCACGTCCTGGAACTTTCCATTGCCGAGATTGTGGAAGAGCCGGTTGGGTCGCATCCTTCCGTGAACGAACAGATCGGGCCAGCCGTCCTGGTCGTAGTCCCCCACGGCCACGCCGATCGTCCCGGCGCGCTGCTCTTCTTCCAGCCCCGCCTCCCGTGTGGCGTTGGTGAACGTGCCGTCGCCGTTGTTGCGATACAGGTGGTTGATGTTGGGATCCAGCGTGACGCCGTTGCTCACGTAGATGTCCAGCCATCCGTCCCGGTTGTAATCGAACCAGGTGACGTGGAACCCGGATCCGGGCTCGTCGATTCCGGCCTTCTTCGAGACCTCCTCGAAGGTCCCGTCTCCCTTGTTGTGCATCAGCGCGTCGGGAAGGGGACCACCCCATCCGTTGCGCGCCACGTAGAGGTCGGGCCGGCCGTCGCCGTCATAGTCTCCCCACGCCGCGCCGAATCCCGACTCCAACTTCCCGAAGCCCGCTTCCAGGGTCACGTTCCGGAATTTCGAGCCTTCGTTGTGGAACAGCGAGCAAAAGGTGTCCATCCCGCAGGCCACCAGGTCGTAGCGGCCGTCTCCGTCGTAGTCAGCCCAGCCGGCGGGACCCGCGCCCGCGAACTTGTCGATCCCCAGCTCGCCCGCGATGTCGCGAAACTTGGGTGGAGGCGGCAGGTCCTTGCGCGAGGCCTCGGGTCTCAGCGGAAAGCGGTATTTCGCCGGAAGATCCCGCGGGGCGCCTCCCAGGCCCAGAGAGCACTGGTAGATTCCCCACAAAGGCTTGTCGGACGGATCCAGATCGCGGGTCTCGCGATACACCTCGATCGCTTCCTTGAAGAGACGCTGCCGGAAGAGTCCCTGCGCTTTCATTCCCAGCGCCTGGATTCGCCGCTCGAGGGGAGCGGTCGCATATCGCTTGAGGAAGAGATCGGATTCCTTGACCAGCTCGGGCCAGGCCCCCGATTTCATTAAGACGTTGGCCATGGTGAGGTGCGCCGCGGCCGCTTCCTCGCTGTCCGGCGAGACCTCGTCGATGACTTTCTCGAGCAGGGAGCGCGCCGTGTCCATGGTCCAGGCCGAGTCCAAAGTGACTCTTCCTTCCTTGCCCGGTGCCTTCAGGCGGACTTCGCCGATAGCGAGCCAGGTGGCGTAGCGCAGCCGGACGCCGCTGAGGGCGGGGTTGTCGCGCAGGATTCCTTCGTACAGCTCGACCGTCCGATCGGGATCGTACAGGCCGATGAAGCGTTCCTTGATGATCTCGGCAAGCTCGTACCGGGCCTGCAGGTCCTTCGGGTCCAGCTCCACGGCCTTGTTCAGCATCTTGGCCGCTTCGACGGGAGTCTGGTTCGCGCTGCGCGCCTGGGCGGCCAGGATCTTTCCGAGCTGGACGTAGGCCCGGGCATCGGTCGGCTGCACGCTGATGCAGCGCCGAAACTCGGCGAGCGCCCCTTCCTCCTGCCCCTGTCTGCCCAGATCCATGCCGCGCTGGAGATGCTCTTCCAGCTCCATGCGGGCGCCTCCCGAGGGCGTGATGCGGCTGGCCCCCTCGCCTCCCTGGCACGCCAGAGTCGTCCAGGCCGCCAGCAGTAACGCGGGCGTTGCGATCCGCCGCCCGAGAAGCCTCATCGGACGACTCCGTTCACGACCTGCCCATCCCGGAGGTGGATCTTGCGGTCCGCCATCGAGGCCAGCTCTTCGTTGTGCGTGGCCACCAGGGTGCAGAGCCGGTGCGTCGAGACGAGCTGCCGGAACAGGGAGAAGATCTTTCGTCCGTTCTCCGAATCGAGATTGCCCGTCGGCTCATCCGCGAGGAGGAGCGAGGGTCCGTGCACCAGCGCGCGCGCGATGGCGATCCGCTGGCGCTCTCCGCCGGAGAGCTCCGACGGGTATCGCCCCGCTTTATCGGCGAGCCCGACCTGGGAAAGCACTTGCTCAGGCTGGCGCGATCCGGGACCCGAGCTGCGATGGAACGAGAGGGGAAGTCCGACATTCTCCAGCGCCGTGATCGTCGGGATCAAGGAGGCATCCTGAAAGACGAACCCGATCTGTTTCCTGCGGATCTTGGTCAACTCCTTTTCGCCAAGATCCTGGATTTCCCGTCCGTGAAGCCGGATGACTCCCGCGCTGGGGCGATCGAGGCACCCCACCAGGTTGAGAAGCGTGGTCTTTCCCGAGCCCGACGCTCCCACCAGAGCCACGACCTCCGCCGGATGCAGCACCAGGTCCACAC
>DASYRY010000180.1:0-5465 GCA_036004025.1 Candidatus Polarisedimenticolia bacterium
AGACGGTCCCCCGCCTGTATCGCAGCGTGCGGCCCGGATCCGAGTATCGACACTCCCTTGCCCTGCTGAAACGCGCCCGTGAGATGGGCGCGCCGCTCACCAAGTCGGGATTGATGCTGGGGCTCGGGGAGACCCGGGAGGAGCTCCGGGGGGTCTTCGCCGACCTGCGCGCGGCGCGCGTCGACATCCTCACCCTCGGCCAGTACCTTCAGCCGACCGCGGGACACCTCCCCGTCCTGCGCTTCGTCCCGCCCGATGAGTTCGACGAGATCCGTCTCGAGGCGCTTCCCTACGGCTTCCGGCACGTCGAGGCCGGCCCTCTCGTCCGCTCCTCGTATCACGCCTCCCGCCACGTGCGGCAGGCGGGGCTCTCCCGGAAGACGCCATGAGCTCGGTGGGGGTGCTCGCCGTCACCGACGATCTGGCCTTTCGCTCGAGGATCGAGCTGGGGCTGCGAGGCGCCGGGATTAAGGTGAGCTTCGTCACCGCCGAAAAGCTCGCTCTCGCTCTTGCCGGCGCCACACCGGCGCTCGTCCTGCTCGATTACTCGCTTTGCGGCGCCGCCGGATGGGCGACGGTGGAGACCATGAAGCGCGGCGAGACGTCTCGGCGCGTTCCCGTGGTGGCCTACGGTCCGCACATGGATCTGGCGGGACGGGATCGGGCGAAGGAGGCTGGAGTCGACGAGGTGGTCTCCAATTCCCAGATCGCCTCGCAGCTGGTGGACATCGTGCGTCGTCACCTCTCGGATCCGGGCGGAGACGAGCTTATCCGGCTGGGGCACAGTCCCGATCCCGACGACGCGTTCATGTTCTATCCCCTGGCGGACGGCAAGCTCGACACGCAGGGACTGCGCTTCGAACAGGTCCTGCGCGACATCGAGACGCTGAACCGGATGGCTCTCGACGGGGACATCGAGATCACCGCGGCCTCGGTGCACGCCTACGCCTATCTCGCGGATCGCTACTCCATACTCCCCTGCGGCGGAAGCTTCGGCGACGGCTACGGGCCGATCCTGGTCAGCCCCAGTCCCCTTTCCCCTTCCGACCTCAAGGGCAAGATGGTCGCGATCCCGGGAGAGCTCACCTCCGCCTGCCTGGCGCTTCGCCTGTACGCCGGCGACGTGGAGACCAAGGTCGTCCCGTTCGACGAGATTCCATCCCACCTCCTCCAGGGGAAATCCGATGCGGGAGTTCTGATCCATGAAGGGCAGCTCACCTATGCGCGATCGGGCCTTCACAAGGTGGTGGATCTCGGAGAGTGGTGGAAGAGGGAGACGGGACTGCCTCTTCCCCTGGGCGTCAATCTCGTCAGGAAGGACATGGGAGAGGCCCGGTGCAAGCAGGTGGCGCGGCTGCTGCGGGATGCCATCGAATACTCCCTGGCCCATCGAGAGAAAGCGCTCACCTACGCGATGCAGTTCGGACGGGGGTTGGAGCGGGAGCTTACCGATCGATTCGTCGGGATGTACGTGAACGATCTCACGCGCGAGGCGGGCTCCTCGGGAAGGCGGGCGATCGCCCAGTTCCTGGAGCGCGGCCACGCCGCGCAGATCCTCCCACACCGGGTCACCCCGGAATTCGTGGATTACTGACAGACCCGTGAGCCAGGAGAGCCGCTCCCCCAATCCCCGCCAACTCGGCGATTCCTGCCTCGTCGCGAGCCGCGAGGAGCTCGGCCGGATCCGCCTGCGCGGCAAGGATCGGCATGATTTCCTTCATCGCCTCTCCACCAACGACATCCTCGCCCTGAAGCCCGGAGAAGGGAGGCTCACGGCGCTGCTCAATCCCAAAGGGAGACTGCTGGACCTCCTCCAGGTCCTGGTCCTGGAAGAAGAGATGCTCGTGATCACTTCCGAGGGAGCCGGAGAGAAGGTCCTCTCCTGGCTGGAGGCGTATCACTTCCGCGAGGAGGTCGAGATCGAGCCCTGCGAATCGGACTGCCTGGGTCTTTATGGAGAAAGGGCCCGCTCGCTTCTCGCCCGTCTGTCCGGCGAGGAGGTTCCGGCGGTCTCGTATGGCCACAACCGCATGCTCACGCTCGCGGGAGTCCGGGCGCGCCTGGCAGGGTCGTTCCCGCTCGCCGGGGCCGGGTTTTTTCTGCTCGCCCCCTCCGGCTCCGCACCGGTGCTGCGCGATGCGCTGCAGGCGGCAGGCGCGCAAAGAGCTTCCAGAGAGCTGCTGGAGGCGCTCAGGGTCGCGGCGGGCGTTCCGGCCTGGGGACGGGAGCTCACGGAAGACTTCAACCCCTGGGAGGCCGGCCTCGACGCCGCGATCAGCCTCGCCAAGGGATGCTACGTGGGGCAGGAAATCGTGGCGCGCATTCATACCTACAAGAAGCTGCAACGCCGCCTCTCGGGACTCGAGATCGAGGGCTCCGTGGCGCCACCCCCGGGAAGCGCGGTGCTGCACGAGTCAAAACAGGTCGCCACCCTCACCAGCGCCGCGGTCTCCCCGTTCAGCGGCAAACCGATCGGCCTCGCTTTCCTCCCTCTTCCCCTGGTGGGCGTGTCTCAGACGCTGGAGATCAGGAGTGACTCGTCATCGCGGCCGGCACGAGTGGTGTCTCTTCCTTTCCTGAGCTCCCAGCGCTCTTAAAACCTCGTCGCGCCGATCCCGCCATTCTCGAAGGCTTCGATCAGCCCAGCGACGCTTCGGCGATGATCTCGTGGAGCTTCGCGAGACCATCGGTCAGAGCGGCGGGGCCCGGCTGCAGGATGAGCGCGGATTTGATCTCGTGGAGCTTGCCTCGACGTACCGCCGGAATGCGGTCCCAGCCCGGGCGCCGGCGGATGGTGTCGAATCGGACCTTGCGACCGCACCACGAGCCAATGATCACTTCCGGCTCCCGCCGAACGACTTCCTCGAAGCTCACGATCCTCCCAGGCGCCTCGCCGGCCGAGCGCAGCTCGGGGAAGGCGTCCTCCCCCCCGGCTATTTCGATGAGCTCGCTGACCCACCGGATCCCCGAGATGAGAGGGTCGGGCCACTCCTCGAAGAAGACCCGGGGCCTGCGCAGAAGAGCGTCGCCCTTCTCGCGGACCCTCTCGACCCCCTCGGCCAGCTCCGCCGCCAGCGCCCTCGCCTCGTCTTCCCGGCCGACCATCCCTCCCAGGATCCGCACCATCCGGTAAATCTCCTCCACGCTTCGCTGGTTGAAGGTGGCGACCCAAACCCCCCGGCGGATCAAGTCTTTGGCGATGTCCGCCTGGAGATCTGAGAAGGCCAGGACGAGGTCCGGCCGGAGGGAGAGGATCTTCTCGATGTTCGCCTGGATGAAAGCCGAGACCTTCGGCTTGAGGCGGGCCTCGGGAGGGCGGACGGTGTACCCGGAGACCCCCACGACCCGATCCCCGGCCCCGATCCGGTAGAGCACCTCGGTCGTCTCTTCGGTGAGGCAGACGATCCTCGAAGGATACTCGGAGCTCACGCTCAACCTCCTTTCTTTGGGAAGGTTAGTCGCTACCGGCTTCCCCCGACTCGGGCCAACCCACAATCTCGGTGCGGGCTCGGGCCGCATCGCCCTGGGTCGAAACCGGCGCGGCAAGCGCTTCGAGACGGGCGCCAGGCGGCCGGAAATGGCTTGCAACTCAGACGTTTCAACGTATTATTACGCAAATTGCTCTGGGCTCGATACCGTCATTGCTCGCCCGAGGGCCGGTTCGTGGGCGAAGTGTGGGGGTATCTTCAGTTTTTTTGAGGTCATTCCAAGAAGCTCGCACCCGAGTCCACTCCCGCCAAGAGGGGGGCACGCAAGGACCGCCGTGACGGAGAACACCGGATTCCGTCGTGGAAGCGCTCCAAGCGGCACCGGCGGGATTTTCAGGAGGCAGATCTTGAATCCAAGACTCTCCACACGTCCGCGCACCAGGCTCCTTCTCCTCCTCATCGCGCTCCTTCCTCTCCTTACCATCGCCTCCATTCGCAGCTGGGCTGTCAAGAGGGAGACTCGTCCCGAAATCCAGCTCCAGGAGCTGCGCGACATCGATCCAGAAGCGCTGAGCTTCTTCAGCCGGCACAGCGCCCGGCTGAATGCACGTCCCCTGGGACTCAACCCGATGGGCGATTCGTTCAAGCCGGCCTTTCCCGGACCTGCGAAGCGCAAAGGCCTGATCTACTCGGCCGCCGGGTTCGCGGACCTCAAGAAGCCGACCGGAATGGACTTCCTTCCGGGCGCTTTCCGCCCCTCCAAGGAATTCCGTAACGGCGGCGGATTGGACGTTCTTCTGGTGCAGATCGGCGAGACGGCGCTCAAGTCTCGCGGGATCGATTCGATCGAGGAGGAGCTTAGGGCGCTGGGCGTTTCCGTCGTGAACAGCGTCCCGGAGAGGGGCCTGGTTCTCATGGGAGAGGTGCAGGCGCTCAAGAGCGCCCGCGCGGCAAGCTTCGTGGAGGCTTCAACCCCCTACCCACCGGGCTTCAAAGTGGATCCCGCGATAGGCACGACACCGCTCATCTCGAAGCTGCGCGCGTCCTCACGGGAGCTGGAGCTGATCGCGGGGATCTGGCCGGGATTCTCGAGGGATAAAGTGCTCTCGGAGGTCCGCGCCATCGTGGGGAGCGAGATGGCTTCGCCTTACGGGGAGACGGACGGGACGATACGGCTGCGAGCGACTCCCGAGAAGATCGCGGCCGTGGCGGGTGTGGCTGGGATCCGGACGATCCAGGAAGACCTGGAGTTCCTGCTCGCCAGCGCGGAGGTCCACACGACGGCTCAAGTCGGCGAAGTCGAGCACACGGCGGGGGCGACTCCCTACTGGAGCATGGGAGTCGACGGAGGAGGGCTGGGACTGGGCTCCGCGGTGCCGCCCCAGATCGTGGCCGTGACGGACAACGGCGTGTCCACCGACACGGTCTCCTTCGCGCAGAGCAACACCGCGCTGACCGATACGCAAATCTCGGCTCTCATCACGGGGGGAACCCATCGGAAGATCGCTTCCTACCAGCTGGTGGGAAGTCACCCGGGCGGATCGGTCATCGGAGAATCCTGCGACGGGCTGCTCTCCGGCTCCGCAACCCACGGCAACGTCGTAGGGGGAATCATCGCGGGCTCGGCTTCGCCTCTGGGCGCCTTCGCCACGATTTCGCCTCTTCCCGGGTACGTGCATCCCAACATCAACATGGACGGCATCGCGCGAGGCGCCAGGCTCGTGGTCCAGGACGCCGGATCCGAGGTGGATTGCGTCAGCTCCGAGATAGTGGAGCACGGCGGAAACGTGAATCCCGGAAGCTTGACCGATCGCATGGTCGCCGCCCGCGACGCCGGGGCGCGGCTGCATGTGATGCCCTTCGCGGTCCCCAACTTCACCGCGATTCTCGGGGGCAACCAGGGGACCTACACCGTCGAGTCCAGCCAGGTCGACACCTTCCTGGCCAACAACCTCGACTACATGGTCTTCAGCCCGGTGGGTAACGCCGGGATGAGCCTGCAGAACGGCCGGGATCTGATCCCCGACCTCTTCGACG
>DASYRY010000181.1:0-2445 GCA_036004025.1 Candidatus Polarisedimenticolia bacterium
GCCGATCTCCTGATCGGCGCGGTGCTCATCGCGGGAGCGGCTGCCCCCAAGCTCGTGCGACGGTCCATGGTCTCCACGATGAAGCGCGGCTCCGTGATCGTGGACGTTGCGGTGGATCAGGGAGGATGCGTGGAGACCACCCGCCCCACCACGCACAGCGATCCGACCTTCGAAGTGGATGGCGTGGTCCACTATTGCGTTGCCAACATGCCCGGCGCCGTGCCCCGCACGTCGACCTTCGCATTGACGAACGTCACTCTTCCCTACATCTATCGTATCGCCCAGGCGGGATTGAAGGAGGCGTTGCGGCAGGATCGAACGCTGGCGCTGGGACTCAATACCTTCGAGGGCAGGATCGTCCATCCCGCCGTAGCGGCCTCCCAGAACCTTCCCCCCCTGCCGCTCGAGACCATCCTCGCATGACGGGACCGGCCGCCTGGAGGCTTCTTCTGGATCCCCCGCAGGATGGATTTCAGAACATGGCCCGCGACGAGGCCCTCTTGGAGCACTGCCGACGCGGCGCAGCCCACTCCCGCGCGTTTCCGGTACTGCGGATCTACGGATGGAGCATTCCGACGCTCTCGCTGGGACGGTTCCAGGACGCACTCCAGGCCGTGGATCAGGGATTCTGCAGAGATCATGGAATCCCCGTGGTGCGCCGGCCCACGGGAGGCGGCGCGGTTCTCCACGATCGGGAAGTCACCTACAGCCTGGTGGGTCCCACGGGAGTCGCCCCGTTCATGGGACCGATCCTGGAATCCTACCGGCGGATCGCGTGCGGCATCGCCGCGGGGCTCAAGCTTCTGGGACTGACTCCCGACCCTCCACAGCGGACGGGTTGCCAGGAACGCGGGGCGTTGCCGGTCCAATGCTTCTCACACGCCGCCAGCTACGAGATCACATTTGCCGGAAGAAAAGTCGTGGGCTCCGCCCAGGTGCGTCGCAAGGGGGCCTCGCTGCAGCACGGCTCGATTCTGCTCGACGCGAATGGCCGCCTGTTCGACGATGCCACGGGAGGTCAGAGTTCGGAGCGACGGAGCTGGACGACTCTCCGGGAGATGCTCGATCGGCGGATCGAGTTCGAGGAAGCCGCCTTGGCGATCGCCAGGGGCCTCGGGGAGGCCTTCGAGGTGCAGTGGCAGATGGGGGAGATGGAGGGCGCCGAGGAGCGGCTGGCGGAGCGCCTGCGCGCCCGGAAATACCTCAACGCTCACTGGACCGCTCGCGGAAGCACGACGCTCAGTCGTATTTGATCTGGACGACGGTCGCCTCGCGGCCGTCGATTCCCGTCTTTCTCGTGAGACCGGAGGAGCCCTCCGGGTTGGGAACCTGCCCTTGGTCCCCTTGAAATCCTTCCAGGACCTCGCGAGCATCGCGCCGTCCGATGTCCAGGGGAATCATCAACGCGCCTTCTTCCCTCTGGAACACCAGAGCGCGGCCGTCTTCATAGAGGCTCAGCTCTCCTCCGGCTTCCTGCAGCACTCGACGCAGCCCCTCGGCGTCGATTCTCAGTTCGTTCTTCCTATTGAGAGGAAACCGCTGCAGGTAGTACGGGAGAGAGAGCTTGAAGTGCTGCGCCTCGGAGCACAATGCGGTCGGCTCGGTGCCCCTCAAGAAGGCCTCCAGGATGATGGGCTGGCAGCGAGTCTCGACGCTGGCCTTCAGTCCCGTCTTTCGATCCACCGGAACGAAGTCGATGTTGGACGGCCTGGAGAATTTTTCCGTGGGCTTGTCCTTGAGGGCGGCCTGCAGGAAGTCGATCCAGATCGGAAGAGCGACGTGCGCTCCCGTCTCGTCCACGCCAAGGCTCTTTCGCTGGTCGAACCCCACCCACACCCCCACGACGAGACTGGGCGTGAATCCCACGAACCACGCATCGGCCAGATCGTCGGTGGTGCCCGTTTTCCCTCCAATGGGGCGATTCAGCACCCGCGCGCTGGCCCCCGTCCCCGTCTCGGTCACTCCCTGAAGGGCGTAGGCCATGAGATAGGAAATATCGGGCTTCAGCACTTCGACTACCTTCGGGTGCGCTTCCTCCCGCACTTTTCCTCCGCGATCCAGAACGCGTCGGATGAGGTGCGGCTCGACCCGGACGCCCTGATTCGGAAAAACGGAATAGGCCGAGACGAGATCCCACAACGACACCTCGGCCGCTCCCAGGGCGAGCGAGGGGTACGGATTCAGCTTGCTCGTGATGCCCATCCGAGCGGCGAGGTCGATCGTCTTGCGGTAGCCCACCTGGTTCAGCAGCTTTACCGAGACAATGTTGCGGCTCTCCTCCAGCGCGGTCCGCAGGGTCATCGCGCCGTAGTATTTGCGCGTGTAGTTCTCGGGCTGATATTCGACGTTGGTCTTGTTGTCGAGAAACACGGTCGGCTCATCGAAGAGAGTATCGGCCAGGGTGTAGTGGGAATCCAGCGCGGCAAGGTAGACGAAGGGCTTGAA
>DASYRY010000182.1:0-3036 GCA_036004025.1 Candidatus Polarisedimenticolia bacterium
CGCCCAAGAAGCTGTTCGGGAAGAACGAGACTGTCCTGCTCGTGGAAGATGAGGAGAAGGTCCGTTCGATGGCCAGGCAGGTACTCGAGTTCCACGGCTACTCGGTTCTCGAGGCCAAGGATTGGAATGAAGCGGAGCAACACAGCGAACGGCACTCCGCTCCGATCCATCTGCTTCTGACAGACATGGTCATGCCGGGCGTCAACGGCCGGGAGGTCTACGAGCGGCTGGCGGCGCGCAGGCAAGACCTCAAGGTGGTCTACATGTCCGGGTACACGGAAACTGCCATCGTCAATCGCGGCATTCTGGAGCCCGGCACGGCGTTCATCCAAAAACCGTTCGAGCTGCACGTGCTGCTCTCCAAGATTCGGGAAGTCCTCGACGCCACTCCGGATACTTCACCGCTCTCGCGCGTGCCATAAGTCTCCAATCTCTCTCCTCCTTGTCTCACTCCGAAAGGAAAATCGCAGCGCTCCGATGGCGCCCGGGTTGGACCTCGCTCTTCCCTTCGCCGAGATTCCGGGATGGACGTCACCCGGGATCTCCCGGAGGGAGCGGGGCCTTGACGCTCGGGGAGCCGTCGGTTAGCTTGATAAGTCATGCTGGAGCTTGCGTTTCTCGCGATTCTGGCTTCCGAGCCTGCGGATGTGGCGGAGAAGATCCGCCCCGAAGATCTGAGGGCGCTGGTGGAGAAAGCGCGGCGCGTCCAGGTGGAGGATATCGCGGCATGGCACAAGTACCGCTTCCAGAGAACCATTCTCCGAGAGGAGCGTGATGAGGAGAACGGCATCCGGAAGCACGAGAAGCTCACGTTCGATATCTCGCCGACGGCCTCCGGATTCGACGAGAAGCTGACGGAGATCGAGGGCCGAGCGCCGACCAAGGCGGAAGCGGAGACGTATCGGCGCCAGTCGAGGTTCGCCAAGCATTATCGCGGTCTGCTCGGAGGAAAAGGCGAAAACTCCGAGGGGAAAGGCTACTCGCTTGGGCTTCTCTTGAGAATGTCTTCCTATCGATTCGCCGGTATCGAGACGGCGAATGAAGTTCCCTGCTACCGGCTCGATTTCTCGCCCGATCCCACCCGGAGCGCGAGCGGTCTGGCGGGAAAGATCGTCCGGGGCATGGAGGGCAGCCTCTGGCTGACCCTCGGCGGTCTCCACCTCGCGCGCGCCAAGGCGCGCGCCGTGCGTCCGATCTCACTCGCGCTGTCTCTGGGCAGGGTCTACGAGCTGGAGATCGAGATGGATGCCATACCGGTGGGCGACAACACCTGGCTGCCGGCGAAAATCCTCCTGAAATCGAAGGACCGAATCCTCCTCAGCACGCGCAACCGGAACAACATATTTCGTTACCTCCAATTCGAGCCGGCAGCAACGGAGCGGGTCGAGACGCTCCGCACCCACTAAGCGTCCCGAGAATGCTAGACTGTCGCCCGGCTTCCACGACCTCCATTCTTTCCGAGGCCTGGATGTTTCAGATGAGAAGTGTGATGAGGAACCGGATCGGCCTGACGGCGAGCGCGGTGCTGCTGCTCTCTGCCCTCGGATGCGCCGGTGGCGCCTCCGATGACGCGAGCCGCGAGGACCGGCGGGACACGGCCGCCGCGTCTTCCTCCGCGGGCTCTCCTCCCTCCCTCGTGGACTCGAGAGGGAACCGGATTCCCCCCACCAAGGGGGCCCCGGCGCCGGCGTCTGAAGCGAGCCTTCAGTGGACCGCTCCGGCGGCATGGATCCCCGAACCTCCCGCGTCCTCGATGCGCAAGGCGCAGTACTCGCTCCCGCCCGCTCCGGGAGATCACGAGCCCGGGCAATGTGCGGTCTTCTACTTCGGCGCGGGACAAGGGGGCGAGGTTCGCGCCAACGTCGACCGGTGGGCCAGCCAATTCACCGAAGCCTCCGGCGGCCATCCGAGCCCGGAGATCACCGAAGGAAAAGTGTCGGGAATGAACGTGATGAGGGTCATCACCGAGGGAACCTACACGCCCTCGCCCATGATGGGAGGGGATACGACCCCGAAGCCGGGGTCCATGCTTCTGGGGGCCATCGTGGAGGCGCCCGAGGCGAACTGGTTCTTCAAGTGCACCGGGGCGAAGAAGACGATGGAAACGCACCGCAAGGAGTTCGACGCCCTGATCGACTCCATCCATACAAGATGAGCTCCCTCGTCACACTCTGAGGAGGATCCATGGCCTCCCGACTGTGGGACACATGGGCTCGGGTTCCACTGGAGCTCCGCGCCGTCGTCGCGGGGGTCCTGGTGATCGGGGCGGGGACGCTGCCATGGGGCCTGCTGGTGGCGGTCAACGTGCGAGTGCTTCCCGCGATCCCCTGGAGCGCGGGTGTCATGCTCGCCTACCTCTTCCTGTACGGGCGGTACCTGAACGGCTGGGGATGGCCGAAGGAGCTTGGAGAGGCCCGGCGGGCGTCTTTTCGAGTCTCGCGGCCTGGGTCCGTCCTGTGGCGATGGTCGCTCATCGCCGGCGGCCTATCGGCGGTGAGCTTCAGGTTCCTGTCGGACGTGGCTCGCCGGCTCTCTCCACGACCGGGACAGGACCTGGTGCCGCCGGAGATGCTCGCGAAAATCCCTTTCGCCACGGTTCTCACTCTCTTGTTGATGACGTCGCTGGTGGCCGGCTTCGCCGAGGAGGCCGGCGCTCGAGGCTTCATGCAAGCGCCTCTCGAGCGCCGCTACGGGCCGAGGATCGCCATCGCCATCGTTGCCGTGGTCTTCATGCTGATGCATTTCCGATTCGACGCTCCGGATCCATGGCCGTGGCTCCTCTTCGGGCCCCTTTACATCATGGGCTCGGTGATCTGGGGCGTGCTGGCCTGGCGGACGAACTCGGTTCTGCCGGCAATGATCTGGCACGCGCTGTTCGACGCCGCCGGAATGCTGCGGTACTGGTGGGGAGGGATTCCGAAGTCGGTATGGGAAGTCGGTTACGATACCCCGTTTCGGGTCGAAGTCGCGCTCGCGGTGCTTTTCGCAATCCCGGCGATAGGGGCCTACCACAAGCTGCTCCGGCTGCCCGGTGAG
>DASYRY010000183.1:0-2972 GCA_036004025.1 Candidatus Polarisedimenticolia bacterium
GACGGCGCCCAGGAGCACGAGGAGAGCGGACCGGGTGTCCCCGACGACCGATTCCTGCAGAGGGACGATCTCGATGCCGTGGCGGGTCGCTCCGTCGGCCCGAAGCCTTGCGGCGAGCGTCTCGATCTCCGATCGCGCCCGGGCCAGGTCCGGACCGCGCCGCAGTCTCCCCACCACCGTGATGAAGTGCAATCCACGCGGCGCATTCTTCGCATCGAGGAGGAGGGGGATGCAGACGTCGGGATGGCTGCCGAGGGGAAAGCCGGGAGGAAGCACACCCACCAGCGTGTAGGGTTTTCCCGCCAGGACGATCTTCGTGCCGAGCACGGAGCGGCTGCCGCCGAACCGGCGCTTCCAGAGCGCCTGGCTGATCATCGCCACCAATTCTCCGCCGGGCTTTTCCTCCTCGAGCCGAAAGCCCCGTCCCACCAGGGGCGCGAGTCCGAGCATCGGAAGCAGGTTCGCCGAGACGCGCATCGCCGGGAGCTGCACCGGCTCCCCCGCGCCCGTGAGGCTGAACGTCGTGCTGAAGTAGGCTCCCAGCTCCTGGAATGTCGGCGCGCGCTCCCTCCAGTCGAGATACTCGGGGAAGGACGCGGGCGCGCTCCCCGACCCGGGCTGGGTATCCCGCACGAGCACCAGCCGGTCCGGCTCCTCCAGCGGCAGGGGACGGAGCAGCAGGCCGTTCACGACGCTGAAGATGGCGGTGTTGGCACCGATTCCCAGCGCCAGCGTCAGGATCGAGACGACGGCGAATCCCGGATGGCTGCGAAGGATGCGGATTCCATAGCGGAGATCCTGGACCAGCGAGCTCATTTCATTCTCCTATTCGTACCGCAGCGCGATCATCGGGTCCACCGTGGCGGCGCGGCGGGCCGGAAGGTAGCAGGCTGCCGAAGCCACCAGCACTAGGAGCAGCGAGACCCCCGCGAAGGTCCCCGGATCGTGCGCGCCGACGCCGTAGAGCAGGGTGTCCAGGACGCGCGTGAGGCCCCAGGCGGCGCCCAGCCCGATGCCGGACCCGAGCAGGATCAGAGGCAGCCCCTGGCGCACGATCAATCCCACCACGTCTCTCCGCCGCGCCCCGAGCGTCATGCGGATCCCGATCTCGTGCGTGCGCCGCGCCACCGAATAGGAGATCACCGAATAGACTCCGAGGGAGGCGAGGAGCAGCGCGACGCCGGCGAACAGCGCCACCAGGTTGAAGCGGAGCCGCGGCTGGGCCAGCGCGTCGTCGACGTAGCTGTCCATCGTCCGCACCGCGAAGATCGGCTGGTCCGCGTCCATCGCGCGGACCTGCTCCCGCACGGCGGGCAGGAAGCCGGCGGCATCGGTGCGGGTCCGCAGCGCGAGGAACATCGCGCCCTGGGGCGAGCCGCCGAGCGGCAGGTAGACGTGCAGCATCGGATCCCGATCCAGCGCGAGATCCTTGATGTCGCCCACAACGCCGGCGACCGTCAGCCAGACCGCATCCTTCACGGAGTCGGAGAAGGTGATGCGCTTGCCGATCGGATCCTCCGCCGGCCAGAGCCGGCGGGCGGTTCCCCGGTCGACCGCCACCACGCGCACCGACGTGCGGTCATCCCGATCGGTGAAGTCGCGGCCCTGCAGGAGCGGGATCCCCATCGTGCGGAAGTAGCCGGGCGTGACCACCCGGATGGACGCCAGCGGCAGAATCTCGCCGGGGCGCCGCGCCTGGCCCTCCGCGAAGAACGACGCCGTCGACCAGCCCTCCGCCAAAGGCACCAGCGAGCCGGCGGCGACGCTCTCCACTCCCGGGAGGGTCTGCAGCCGGCGCAGCAGCTGGCGGAAGAACTCCAGGTTCTTTTCCGGTTCCGAGTATTTCGCCGGGGGAAGCGAGATGTAGGTGGTGAGGACGTTCTCCGTCTTGAATCCGGGATCCACCTGCTGAAGATTCCGGAAGCTGCGGAGCATCAGCCCCGCCCCGATCATGAGGACCAGAGCCAGCGCCACCTGGGTCATGACGAGCAGCTGCTGGCCCCGCAGCTGCTTGACTCCCGCGGTGGCGCTGCGGGTGCCCTCTTTGAGCGCTTCGTTCGGGCCGGTCCTGGAGAGCCGGAAGGCCGGAGCCAGACCGAACAGGACGGCGGAGAGGATCGAGATCGCCACGGTGAAGGCGAGCACGCCGGAATCGATGCGCACCTCTTCGAGGCGCGGGAAGTTCGCGGGCCGCATCGTCACCAGCAGGTCCACTCCCCATACCGCCACCAGCATCCCCACCTCCCCGCCCACGAGGGCGAGCAGCAGGCTCTCGCTGAGAAGCTGCCGGACGATCGAGCCGCGGCCGGCGCCCAGGGCCGCACGGATCGCCATCTCCCTCTGGCGCGACGCCGCCCTGGCGAGCTGGAGGCAGGAGACGTTGGCGCAGGCCACCAGCAGGACGAAGACGACGGCGCCGAGCAGCGTCAGCAGCGCCGTTCTCGAGGCGCCGACCACGTGCTCCTTCAACGGGGCGACGACCGATCCCCATCCGGCTCCTGCGAAGTAGTCGCGCGCCGCTTGCGGGAGGCTCGCGAGGATCGTCCGGGTGATCCGGTCCATGTCGTTCTGCGCCAGCGGGACGGTGATCCCGGGCCGCAGGCGCGCCACGGCCGCCTGCAGGAACTCGTTGCCGCGCCGCGCAGGGTCGAGCTCCTCCGAGGGAAGCGCCAGGGGAATCCACATCTCGGTGCTCGGGCTGGGGAACCCGAACCCGGGAGGCATGATCCCCACCACGGTATGGCTCTTGCCGTTCAGCACCAGGCTGCGGCCGACGAGCGCGCGATCCCCGCCGAAGCGGCGTTTCCACAATCCGTCGCTCACGACCACGACCGCCTCGCCCCCCGTGCGATCCTCCTCGGGGAGGAAGAAGCGGCCGCGCGCGGCGGGAACCCCCAGCGCGGGAAACAGGCCGGCCGAAACGCGGATCCCCTGGATCCGCTCCGGATTCCCGCCCCCCGTCAGGTTGAGAT
>DASYRY010000184.1:0-8168 GCA_036004025.1 Candidatus Polarisedimenticolia bacterium
CAGGATCGAAGGAAGCGTGATCCGCGAGCGAAGCGCCGAGCTTCGATCCTTGGGCTGCCAGCTCGCGCTCCGGTTCCGATCGTCCTTTCTCGGGCGGGAGCTGGAGGTGCTGGGGCTGAAGGAAAGGCTTCACGACGGCGCGCTACGCGCGCTCTCCGGGAATTTCATCGACGTGGCTCTTCAGGGGGCGCCTGATTCGCTCGTGAATCGGCTGGTCCGGGCGCGGGTGACCGATGTGTCGGCCGCGCGCGTCTCGGCCGTCGCCTGCTGACTTCCGAGGCATCCTTGACGACACCCCTCTCCCGACGCCAGGTGGAACTCGAGCGGCGCCGCCTCGAGCAGCGCCTCATGGACCATCTCGACGCGGGCGCCATCAAAGAAGCAATCCGCATGGAGCCCGAGTACCGATCCCTATCCGGGCGGGCTGGCGCTCCGGAATTGCTGGGCTACTTTCTGCTTGATCTGGGAGACGCCCATTATGACAAGGAGGACTATCCGGAAGCGCTGAAATACTATCTCGCGGGACTCAGCGAGCTCGGAAACGATCCCCAGGAGCAAGGCGTGGCGTCCTTGCAGATCGCTTACTGCTACAGCTTTCAGCGACGCTTCGAGGAGTCGCAGCGGTGGCTGGATCGCTGCCTGGAGAATCGTGACTTCTTCCAGAACGGACGTGCGGCCGCTTTCGCCGAACGGGCGCGATTGGAGATCGAGCGGTACCAGCGCTACGCCGAGTCGATCTATCACTATCTCTGCGCCGTAGAGATCTACGATCCCAGGAAACCCTTCTACAGCCCCGAAGGCCACCAGGGCGCCTTGTTCGGATTGGCCCTGACGCTCGACGAGGCCCACCTGCCGGGCCTGGCCAAGGCCTACTACCAGCGGGTGGTCAGGATGGGCCATCCCGAATTCGGATACTTGAAAGAGGCGGAGAGCGGCCTGAAGAAGCTGGAGAAGCTGCCCGATCCGGTGCCCTGAGCCACGAGCGTGCGGTGCCCGCTTCGGGGCGGGACAAAAAAAGCCCGCCGGTCCTGAGAGCCCGGCGGGCTTTTTTTCGGAAGAGGAGGCGATTAGGCCTTCTTCACCATGTCCTTCAGGTTCTTGGCGACGGAAAACTTCGCCACGGTCTTGGCGGGGATCTTGATCGCCTGGCCGGTTGCGGGATTACGTCCCATGCGCGCCTTGCGCTTCACGACCTTGAACTTTCCCAGGCCTGCCAGCGGAACTTCGCCGCCCTTCTTCATCGTCTTCTCGACGATCGTGGTGAAGGCTTCCAGGAAAACTTTGGCGGCCTTCTTCTCGGTGCCAGCCTCTTTGGAAATCGCCTCGATCAGATCCGTTCGGGTCATTTTGCTCACGCTTCATTTCCTCCGAATCGAGCCATCGTGGCTCGAACGTGCCGGGTTTTCTACCACTTTCCTCTTCTCGGATCAAGCCCGCGGAGCAATCTTCCGCAGGATCTTCACGGTCTCAGGTCGCCCTGCGTCCGAGGGTGAGCACGTTCCAGTGGTCGCCGGCCTTGCCCAATGAAAGGTGGACTCTGTCGCCTACCTTGTGGACGCCGCTCACGGTGCGGTCTACCAAGATGGGGCCAATCTCTTTCGAGTCCACGGGGCGCCTGCCATAGAGGATTCCTTCCTGAACCTTCGTGATGACGAACTCACCGCTGAGCGTCAGGGAGTACTCGCCGGGGACGTAGAAATCCTTTTCCTCGGGCAGCATCGTGACGGCATCATCGGGATCGTCTCCGCCTCCCGCGATTTCCTCGCGCTCCATGGGGCCGGCTTCGACTCCCAGAATCGAGCCCTGGTTCTCCTCGAAGACCTCACGACTGATGGCCTTGCGCTCGAGCAGCCACTCGTTGAACCGGCTCAGCGTCGCTCGCGCAGCCTCCCTCTCCTGGTGGGACACTCCGATCTTCTCGGCAAGATACCAATCCAGGTACTGGGAGAAATGGAAACACCTCAGCGCCTCGGCACCCACCAAGAGCTGCTCCTTTCTTCCCGGGAATTCCAGCTTCCGGAGTCCCAAGTGTTTCACGAGGAATTCTTGAAACCTCTCCAGCTCCTTCGCTCCGGCCGAGCGCGGACCCTCCCGCTCCTCCCGGTACTCCGACATGATCGCATCGAGGGTCTTCGGCGCCATCCCTTCTCTTCCTTCTCCCGCGATTCAGAACCAGTCCACCGGGAGCCGAACTCTCCTTCCCTCGTGATCCTCGTAGAGCAGGAAACGGTTCGTCATCCCGAAGCGATGGAGGCTTCGGGTGACTTCCACGTCCTTGCGACAGTACGGCTCGATGAGATCGAACCGCCCTTCCCTGGCCCAGGCGAGCGCCTGCAAGCCATCCGCCGATTTCCGCTCTCCCAGCGTCGCCTCCGCCAGAGAGTCGAGCTTCAGGCGGAACCCTAGCTTCCTATGGATGTAGCCGAGCATGTCGAACGTCCGGATCTTTCCCAGGTCCCATCGGGTGTAGCCTGCGAGCACGGCCAGATCGAAGCGGTCGATGTTGAAGCCGATCACCCTGTCGGCCGTCACGAGATCCAAAAGCAGCCGCTCGACGTCCGTCTCGCGGTACACGCGGTATTCCCCCTTCCCTTCCTCGTAGACGATCCCCACCGACATTCCCATCTTGGATGTGTGGTTCCAGCCCCCCACCTCCTCGGCGCTGCGGAGCGTCTCGAGATCGAAGTAGAGAAGCTTGCCTTCCTCCGCCGGCTTCGGGATCTCCGAGGGTGCCGCAGGGATCATTCTCGGGCCAGGGTCGCCCGAGGCTTCTTCGATTCTCCGCTCGAGCGGAGTCACGCCCGTCAGCACCTCCAGAATCAGCAGCGCCGCTCGCTTGTCCAGCGGCTGGTTGCCGTTGCCGCACTTGGGAGAATGAATGCACGACGGGCAACCAACCTCGCAGGGACATCCCGCCAGGAGCCGACGGGTCCGCTCCAGGAGATCCTCGAGGGATTCGTAACCCTTGGCAGCCAACCCCACTCCTCCCGGATAACCGTCATAGATGAAGACGGCCGACCGGCCGAGCTGGGGATGGTGAGGATAGGAGATCCCGCCGATGTCGTTCCGGTCGCAAATCGCGAGCAAGGGGAAGAGCGAGATGGCGGCGTGCTCAGTCGCGTGGATGCCTCCCATGAAGTGCCCTTCCCGCTCCAGCACCATGGTGCGGAGATCCTCCGGCAGCTCAAGCCAGAGTCCCACGGTCTCGAATACGAGGGGCGGAAGCTCCAGATCATGGGAGGAGATCCGATCACGGCCGTGCAGCCTCCGCTTTTCGTATCCCAGGATTTCCTCGGTCACCCTCAGTCGCCCCAGCTTCACCTGAGCCCGTCTCAGCCCGCGCGACGACAGCGTCTCGAGAATCTCCGTCTGCTTCTCCGCCCTCACCTCGGTGTAGTAGTCCGAATGCACCGGCTCGACGCGGATCTTCCGATTCTCCAAGTCCATGGAGCGCACCAGGTACTGTTGTCCCAGATGAAGGTAGATGGCCCCATCATGGCATTCATGGAACGCGCGGACCGCGTCCACGGTGCCGATCACCCGCCCTGGGCGATCTCCGTCGGTTCCCGCCAGGATGGTGTAGAGATTTCCGATTCCTCGCAGATTCACGCCGCGCTGGGGGTTCCGCCTGAAGGAATACCAGCGCTCCGCCTCGGCATCCCTTACCAGACCGCCCTGCCGCTCCAGCTGCTCGACGACCTCGAACGTGCCTGGAGGATAGCGTGGCTCGTCGGCGTCCCGGGAAATCGGAATCTCCGCACCGGCGCAGACGAGATGATCCGAGGCGATGATCCTATTGGCCGGATCGAACACCACCCGCTCGAAGCCGCGCTTGAAGAACTCCTCGGGCTCCCGCATGAAGAACTGATCCAGCGCATCGGGCATCCCCACCAGACAGGTGAGCGACTCGCGAGTTTCCCTCCCCACGCGTCCGATCCGCTGCCAGGATGAGACGATCGAGCCGGGATACCCCACCAGGACGCACACGTCCAGCCCGCCGATGTCGACCCCCAGCTCCAAGGCGCTGGTGGAGATGACGCCCCAAATCTCTCCCTGCACGAGCCTCCTCTCGATCTCGCGCCTTTCCTCGGGAAGATAGCCGGCTCGATAGGAGGAGACCCTCCCCTTCAGATTGGGATCCTGCTGGATCAGCCAGGAATGGATCAGCTCCGTGATCCGTCTCGCTTTGGTGAAGGCGATGGTGCGATATCCCGAGCTCAGCGACTTCGCGATCAGCTTCGTCGCGGACGTGTAGGCGCTGGAGGAAGGATTCAGGAAAGCGAGGTGCTTGGCGGCGCGAGGGGCGCCGCTGTCATCCACCACCGTGAACTCCTCGCCGGTGAGCGCCTTTCCAAGCTCGCCGGGATTGGCGATGGTGGCCGAGGATGCCACGAAGCGGGGCCTCGACCCATGATGCTCCGCGACGCGCCCGAGGCGAATCAGGATGTGCTGCAGGTGGCTCCCGAAGATCCCCTTGTAAACATGAAGCTCGTCAAGGACGACCAGCTTCAGGTGCGAGAAGAACTCCCGCCAATCGTCGTGGTAAGCAAGCATTCCCAGATGGAGCATGTCCGGGTTGGTGATCAGGATGTCGGGGGGATCGGCCTTGATGGCCCTGCGCTTCGAAGCGGGCGTGTCGCCGTCGTAAATCTCCGCACGGATTGTCCTCCCTCCTCCGAGATCCCCTCCGAGCGCCAGAATCGCCTTGAGCTGATCCTGCTCCAGCGCCTTGTACGGAAAGACGTACAACGCACGCGCTCCGGGCTCGCTGAGCACCCTCTCGAAAGTAGGCAGAATATAAATGAGGCTCTTGCCGGAAGCCGTGGGGGTCACGACCAGGACGTTCTCTTCCCGCCGAATCCGCTCGATCGCCTCCACCTGATGGGACTAGAGGCGCTCGATGCCCAGTCGATTCAACGCCGCAAGCAGAGAAGCGGGCAGCCCAGGAGTGAGCTCGCCGAACCGGCCCGGGGCCGGGGGAAAGGACCGCACCTCGACGAGATCGGACCCAAAATCCCGGGAGGCCTGGAGGGCGCGGACGAAATCGATCATCGTCGATCAGGTGCGCTCGTAGTCGTAGAAACCTCTCCCCGATTTCCTCCCCAAGTGGCCGGCGTCGACCATGCGCCTGAGCATGGGACAAGGACGGTATTTAGGATCTCCGAAGCCGTCGTGGAGTACCTCGAGGATGGCGAGGCAGGTGTCCAGCCCGATGAAGTCGGCGAGTGTCAGCGGTCCCATCGGATGGTTCATGCCCAGCTTCATCACCGTGTCGATCGACTCCTTCGACGCGACCCCTTCGTAGAGCGCGAAGATCGCCTCGTTGATCAACGGCATGAGCACTCGATTCGACACGAAGCCCGGGTAATCCTGCACCTCCACCGCCACCTTCCCCCATCGCTCGGCCAGAGCCTTGGTTACTTCCCAGGTCTCCTGCCAGGTCGCGTGCCCCCGTATGACCTCGACGAGCTTCATGACCGGAACCGGATTCATGAAGTGCATTCCGATCACCATCTCGGGTCGGCGAGTGACCGCGGCGATTCGGGTGATCGAGAGAGACGAGGTGTTGGTGGCCAGAATGACGCCGGGACGGCAGGTCCGGTCGAGCTCGGTGAAAATCCGCCGCTTTAACTCGAGATCCTCGTTCACCGCCTCGATCACGAAGTCGGCACCGGAAAGCCCCTCCAGGCTCTCCGCCGTTACGACCCGTCCCAGAATCCCCGCCTTCTCGGAAGGCGTCATCGTCCCCTTGTCCACACTCCTTTGCAGGTTCTTGTCGACGGTCACCAGGGCTTGTTTCAGGAGATCCTGCGAGCGATCCACCAGAACCACCGAGTGCCCGGAGGCGGCGGCCACGTGCGCGATACCGTTTCCCATGGTGCCGCCGCCCACTACCCCAATCGTCCTGATTTCCATCACTTCCCTCTCCCATGTCCGGCCGTCAGAGGATCTGGATGGCCATCGCGACCGCGTTTCCGCCACCCAGGCAGAGAGCCGCGATTCCCTTACGGCCCTTGCGCTCTTTCAGAGCATGGATCAGGGTGGTCAGGATTCTCGCGCCGGTGGCGCCGATGGGATGCCCCAGAGCGACCGCTCCCCCGTTCACGTTGACTCTTTCGGGCGGGAGGCGCAGCTCTTTCACCAGCGCCACGGCCTGGACCGAGAAGGCCTCGTTGAGCTCATAGAGGTCCACCTCCTCGCGCTTCCATCCCGACTTCTTGAGAACCATCTCCACCGCCGTCAGCGGCGCCATCATGACCCATTTCGGCTCCACTCCGGAGGTGGCGTAGGCGATGACTTCGGCCTGCGGAGCCACCACGTGCCTCGCGGCCGCTCCTTCGGAGAGCACCACCATGGCGGCTGCGCCGTCGTTCACCCCCGGCGCGTTCCCGGCCGTGACCGTCCCGTCGGTCTGGAAGGCGGGCTTCAACTTCGCGAGCGCTTCGAGCGAGGTATCCCGGCGAGGCCCCTCATCCGTATCGAAGAGCACAGGATCTCCCTTCCGCTGGGGGATCGGGACCGCCACGATCTCCGATCTGAATTTTCCCGCGTCGATGGCGGCGAGTGCCTTCCGGTGACTCTGGTAGGCGTATTCGTCCTGCATCCTGCGCGAGATGTCGTACTTCTGGGCCACATTCTCCCCCGTGCAGCCCATGTGATAATCCTCGTAGGCGTCCCACAACCCGTCCTGGATCATCGAATCCAGAATCTTGGCGTGCCCCATCCTGTAGCCTTCACGCGCGTTGGGAAGGAGGTAGGGGGCGTTGCTCATGCTCTCCATGCCGCCCGCAATGACGATTTCCTGATCGCCGAGCACAACCGCCTGGGAGGCAAGGACCACCGCCTTGAGACCCGATCCGCAGACCTTGTTGATCGTCAGCGCGGCGACCGTGCTGGGGATTCCTCCCTTGAGAGCCGCCTGGCGAGCCGGATTCTGGCCCAGCCCTGCCTGGACCACGCTACCCATGATCACCTCGCCCACCGCTTCGGGAGGGACCTTCGAGCGGCGGAGCGTCTCCTGGACGGCCCGTGCACCCAGCTCGGTCGCCTGAAATCCCTTGAGGGATCCTAGAAATCTACCGATGGGAGTCCGGACGGAACCGCAGATGAGGGCTTTCGTCATGACAGGCCTCCTTGGGTGGAAATGTAACGCGGCGTGAGGATTATAACCGCCCGGCGGGAGCGGCATCAATGGTCTCTTTCTCACGATGGGGCTGGGTAGGGGCGAAACAGTCAGCCCGAGAGGCCCAGAAGGGAAAGGGGAACTTTTCAGGTTGACACGCAGCGGTTCGTTGGGTATATCTTCACTTGGAAGGGACTGAAAACTGCCCTTCGAGCAGATGCTTAGCCGTTACCCAAACTCTCCCTATCTGGGGGGGTAGTGGAGAGTCGGGCCCGCATCTTCCTAATTCGAGGGTGCGGGCCCCTCACTTCAACGGAGAACCGATGAAGATTCAAGGCTGGAACGTCAAGCCCGCCGTGTCACGGGGCTGGAACGATGTCGAGGGACCTCTCTCCGATGACATCCGCGTCGAAACCGTGGTGGCGACGAAGAACAACCAGCGCGTTGTCCTCCATCGCGTCGTCAAGACCAATCCCGACGGAACGGAAGAGGTCTTCATCATCAAGGCCACGCCGAAGATCCTGAATACGAGCCACTGATCGTTTCCCTTAGCGGACACGCCCAAGCGCTCCGGCCGCTCGCTTTTCATTTCTCCCGCCGTTCTTGACAGATCCTCCAATTCGTCCTATCGTTCGGCGTTCTCGCGAGGATCGTGCATGCCCTGGGGCTTCCGCCGCCTTGTCTCCATCCTTGTGTCGACTTGCGCAATCATTTCCTGCCTTTCCGCCGCCCAGCCGAACGTCAGGAAGATCGTCGCCGGAGCCAAATGCGAACAGGGTGAGCCCCGGACCGACACCGCGAGCGCCCTCGTCCAGGGAGTAAGCTTCACCGCCCGGCCGATCGCCGTTCAGGACTACGAAGCGCGTCTCGGGAAGCGGGCCCCCGGCATGGGCGGGCTTTTTCGCGGCCCCGACGGACGCCCCGCCCCTTTCCAGGTCTTCCTCGTATCGGTCGAGAACCGCAACAAGGATCTCGCCCGCCTCCAGCCGGGGAATGTGCTGCGCATCGGAGGACCCAACGAGGAAGATCACATCCTGGACTATAC
>DASYRY010000185.1:0-7695 GCA_036004025.1 Candidatus Polarisedimenticolia bacterium
TCGATCGCCTTGGCCTCGGCGTTGGCCTGCAGGATGCGCGCCTGGGCGTCCCCCTCCGCCTTCAAGATCTCCGAATGCTTCACGCCCTCCGCCTGAAGGATCTGGCTCTGCTTCAGCCCTTCCGCCTCCAGGATGTTGGCCCGCTTGTCGCGCTCCGCCTTCATCTGGCGCGACATCGCCTCGGTGATGTCCACCGGCGGATCGATCTTCTGGACCTCGACCCGCGTGACCTTCACGCCCCAGGTATTGGTGGCCTCGTCCAGCACGGTGCGCAGGTTGGCGTTGATGGTGTCGCGGGCGGTCAGGGTCTCGTCGAGGGACTTGTCGCCGATCAGGTTGCGGAGGTTGGTCTGGGCCAGGGTCGTGGCGGCGTAGCCGAAGTTCTGCACCTCGAAGGTGGCCTTCACGGGATCGCTGATGCGGTAGTAGATGACCGCATCCACGATCACCGAGACGTTGTCTTTGGTGATGACCTTCTGAGGCTCCACGTTGATGACCCGCTCCCGCATGTCCACCTTGATCATGCTCTCCAGCACGGGAACGAGGAACGTCAGGCCCGATGCCACCGTCGTGCGATAGCGTCCCAAGCGGAGCACCAGCCCCTTCTCGTACTGGGAGACGATGCGCGCCGAGCGCGCCAGCGCCACCAGCATGATGAAGGCGAAGATGAGCACGAAGACGAACAGGAAGTTGCTGATCAAGACATTCTCCATGGATTCCTACCTCACCTGAAGGGTGACGCCATCCACGCCGGCCACGGTGATTTCCGCGCCCGCTTCAATCGCATGAGAGAGATCCGGGGCGAGGATCGCCCGCCATTCCTCCTGATTCACCCGCACGCGTCCGGGCTCGTGGGGAGCGATGCGCGCCACGACGACACCCTTCCGGCCCATGAGAGCGTCGGTATTGCTCAGCACCGCGGAGGCTCCTTTGAGGTCGAAGTGGGAGCGAACCCAGCGGCGGCCGGCCGCGATGTAAAGGGCGCACAAGACGCCCGCGACGATCATCCCGAGGTAGAGGCCCTTGAAGAACAGCCCGACGGCGCCGCCCACCACGAAGGCGCTGCCGATCAGGACCAGGTCGAAGCCCGCGAAGCCGCCCGCGGCGACCTCGATAAGGATCAGCGCGGCGCCCGCAAGGATCAGTAGCCAGTTCCACGAGACAGACATCAGTCGTTGCCTCCCGCTGAGATGAGGACCTTACCCCCAGGGCTGCGCGCCGCCCCGCTTGTACCAGGCGCACGTCCTGGCCGATTCGCGGGTGCGCGACTCGAGGCTCGCCAGGACGTCCGGGGGGAGGGGCTTGAACCCTCGCGCCAGCGCCACGTTCTCCTCCAGCTGAGGGACCGAATCGCAGCCGATGATGACCGTGGAGACGGGCAGGCTCCAGACGTAGCCGACGCACTCCTTCATCTTGAGGCCCGCCGTTGAGAGCAGGCGGCCCCGCGCGGGGACTTTCATGCCGATGATTCCCATCTTCCTTCGGACGGCCTCCTGGAGCAGATCGTCCTGGAAAGGAAGGTGATGCCGGTCCGCGGCGTTCAGGGCCATCAGGATGCAATCGAAATCGTAGCGGCGGATTCCCTCGAGCAGCGAGGCGGGGTCGTAATGACCGGTGATCCCCGCGAAGCGCACCATCTTCTCTTCCTTTGCTTTCATCAGGGCCTCGATCGCGCCTCCTTTCGCGAATCCGGCGTCGAGGTCCGAGCGGGAGCCGATGTGGTGCATTTGCCAGAGGTCGAGGTGGTCCGTGTGCAGCCGCTTGAGACTCTGCTCCAGCAGGCGGAGGGAGCCGTCACGCGTCCGATCGTCCGTCTTGCTGGCCAGGAAGGTCTCCTTGCGCCGCGATTTCATGACCTCGCCGTAGTAATCCTGGCTGGGTCCGTACAAAGGCGCGGTGTCGCAGTAGTTCACGCCGAGATCGAGCGCGCGATGGATGATCGCGATCGCGGTCTCTCGCGCCCGGCTTCCTTCCTGTTCGAGGGTGGCCTGACCTCCGAGGCTGAAGATGGCCACCTGGTGGCCCGTGCGCCCCAGCGGGCGCTTCGGCATCGGTGCTCCGGTGGGAGGCGCAGCGAGGCCGCGCTTGCCCGCGAAGATACCCACGCCCAACCCCGCCGCTCCGGTCAGGCCCGCGCGTAGAAAAGTCCTGCGATCGACTTTGGGGGACATCGGATCCTCCTGGCGTTCTCCCCGCCTCACCCCGGTGCGAATCGTACAGGGAATGGAGACTCGCTACAAGAGAGGGCGGGCAGGGAGGCTCAGCTCGAGACGGAGGAACTCCTTCACCCCTTCGCGGCCGGTAAGGGTGAGCCGGCACGGACCTTCCTCTTCTTCCAGGTCGAGCCGAAAGCGCACGAAAGGGCAGCACAGGCGCTCGAGCTGAACGAACTCCGCCGCCGTGTCCCAGGCCGCGGAAGGAAGCAGGAACTCGAATCCCTCCGGCAACTCCCGGATCTCCGCGCCGCCGTCGCGCAGCGCCTCAGCGAGGGCTCGATGTCGCTCCCGCTGTGGCGCTGTCATCGCCCCGAGATTGCACGCCAAGGGTGAGTCTTGCATTCTCTCCTTCGTCACGTCCGTTCTCCCGTTACGGTTCCGCCGAGCATTCAGTGGCGCGCACGCCATCGGCCAAAGCGGTATAGTCCGTCCCCATGCACCTCGATCCCGCGAATGTGCTGAAGCCTCTGAGCAGGCTGCCGTATCTCGCCGCCGGGTCGGGCTTGTTCGCCCTCAAGTTCCTTCTCGACGCTCTCCTGGCGCGCCTCTATCACCAACCCTACTCCCCCCTCATCTACGTTAGTCCCGCGGATTCGCCTCTCGTTCATCCTCCGGAGGAGCCGGGTTACTGGCTCGCGATGTGGGCGCTGGCGCTCCCATTCATCGCGGCGGGGTTGATCCTCACGCTCCGCAGACTCCGGGATGCCCGAGTCCCGCAGGGCTTGGTCTTTCTCTTCTTCGTGCCATTCCTGAACCTGCTCTTCTTCCTGGTTTGCGCGCTCTTGCCCTCGCGTGGTTCACCGGAAGCGCCCACGAGCCGGAGCGCGTCCCGCGCTCCACGCACCAGCTTCAAGGCCGCCATCTGGATCGCGGCGTCGATCGGCGCGATCGTTGGTTTGATCGGCGCGGCGCTCAGCATCGGAGCGCTCGAGCTCTACGGCTCGGGCCTCCTGCTGGGAACTCCGGTCATCAGCGGCTTCGTGACGGCAACGGCCACCTGCTACCTGCATGCTCCTTCGAGGAAAGGAGTCGCTCTCGCCACGCTCCTTTCCTTGGGGCTGTGCGCCTTCGTGGCGATCGCGTTCGCCATGGAGGGGTTCATCTGTATTCTCATGGCGGCTCCCCTGGTGATCGTCGGCTCCCTACTGGGATCGTTCCTTGGATTTCGTTGCTTCGCGGCCCGAACCGGCACGCCGCAGGCCTCCACGGGCACGGCGCTGGCCCTCCTGCCGCTGATGATGATCGTCGAGAGCGTCACCCCCTTGCCAGCGCTGCCTTCGAGGCCGGTGGAGTCCCGCGTGATCGTGGCCGCCCCGGCAGAGATCGTCTGGAGGAACGTCATCCGGTTTCCCGCCATCCCGCCGTCCGACGATTGGATCTTCAGGATGGGTGTCGCGGAGCCGATCGGCGCGGAGATTTCCGGGGAAGGACCGGGCGCCTTGCGCCGGTGCCGGTTCACGACAGGAGAATTCCTGGAGCCGATCGAGATCTGGAGCCCGGCTCATGATCTGACCTTCTCGGTGATCGCCTCGCCCGACCCGATGCGGGAGCTGACCTTGTGGAAGGGGATCCGGCCTCCGCACCTCAACGGGTACCTCGAGAGCACCCGAGGTCAGTTCCTGATGCGACCCTTGCCGGGCGACAGAACTCTGCTGATCGGCAGGACCTGGTACCGAACCAACATGGCGCCGGAAATCTACTGGCGTCTGTGGTCCGATTGGATCATCCACTCCATCCATCTCAGAGTGCTGGCCCACGTAGCTCGTCTCGCCGAGATCGAGTTCGGCTCTCATCGAGTCGACTTGATTCCGCCCCCGAACGACCTCATGGGCTCGAGCGACGACCCGCCCCGCAGCCGACCGGAGGTCGCGCCGACAGGTAACGCCGGATCGGACCCTTCCCGGTCGGGTCCGTGAGAATGTCCCAGCCTCCCCTCGCATATCTTCCACGGTGACAGTCGTAGGTCGCCACGAGACCCTGAGTCTGACCGGACTGCAAGTAAACCTCCACGGAGAGCCATCCCTTCTTCCGGCGAAGGGAAGGATAGAACACCGTCGCCTCGAGATCCCCCAGGTGGCTTTGGGTGACTCCGTCGAACAGACCCCACAAGCAGCTTCCCGTAGCGCCGCAATCGTACGGGACGAAGAAGTCGCGAACATCGTCCCCATTCAGATCCCAAAGCACGGCGCGGTCGAGCCAGGTGGCCACGCCGAGACGCCCCTGCCGCTCGACTCGATCTTCCAGAAAGTCATGGATGGCCGCGGGGAGGGGAATCGTCTCGGCGCAATCGAAGCTGAAGGCCGCCGCGAAGGCGCCAGGCCGCGGCGCGGGACGGGCAAGACCCGGCATGAGCATGAGCGCTCCGAACACGACCAGGCTCCGAAGGGATCCTGGGCCGGCGCTCATGGCTCTCCTCCTCAATCCACGGAAGGGAGACTCGACGCCTCGGGCGGCGCTTTCTCCTTCTTTCCCTTCGGGCGCCTCACCAGGCGAGCGCGCTTCACGGCGCCCTCCCCGAATCGATTGCGCAGCGAGTCTGCCGCGACGACCAGCCGGTGCGCTTTCTCGTCCTTCGGGTCTGGGAAGAGCCGTGCCTGGCCATACCCGGCGCGCTCCAGAGAGCTTACACCCACTCCCAGCAATCGGATGCCCTTTCCCTTCAAGCGGATTCTCCCGCCGAACAGCGCCCGCGCCGCCGCGACAATCGCCTCGGGAAGATCCGTGGCGGCTCCAAGGGTCTTCGAGCGCGTCCACGTGGTGAAATCGCCCGTCCGGACCTTGAGGTGCACCGTCCTTGCGGTGAGTCCGGCCCGCCGCAGCTCCCTCGCGACCCCTTCCGATCGCTCCAGCATGGCGCGATCAATCCGATCCGGATCCGTCAGGTCGGTGGCGTAGGTACGTTCTTCCGAAATCGACTTCGGCTCTCGCTCCGTGTCGACCGGCCTGTCATCCTCACCTCGCGCGAGCGAGCGCAGATGCGCCCCCATCGACCCTCCCAGATGCAAGTCGAGCAACGCCTGGGGCACGCGCAGCACATCGCCGACGCTGCGGATCCCCAGAGCATGGAGGCGGACAGCCGTCTTAGGGCCGACTCCCCAGAGCTTCTCCACCGGGAGCGGGTGCAGGCGGGAAGGGACCTCCTCGAGAGGAAGGACGACGAGCCCGTCGGGCTTCTCGAGGTCCGAAGCGACCTTCGCCAGAAACTTGTTCGGCGCGACCCCCACCGAGGCCGTCAAGCGCTGCTCGAGACGGATGCGGTGCTTCAAGCGCCTCGCGATTCGCGCCCCTTCTTCCAGGTCCTTCGCGATGCCGGTGAGATCCAGAAAGGCCTCGTCGATGGAGAGAGGCTCGACCCGAGGGGTCGCCTCGTCCATCGTCTTGCGGATTTCCGCCGACACCTCGACGTAGAGGGACATGCGGCCTGGAAGCCAAATCGCCTCGGGACAGAGGCGCTCGGCCATGAGAGAAGGCATGGCGGAGCGGACTCCGAAGACGCGCGCCTCATAGGAGCAGGTGGAGACCACGCCGCGCCGCCCGCGATGGCCGATGATCAAAGGCTTCCCCGCCAGAGAAGCATCTTCGCGGATCTCGACGGCCGCGTAGAAAGCATCCATGTCGAGATGCAGGATGATTCGCGGTGGATGCTGAATTGGCATATTTCAAGCCTATTGCGACCGATCGACTTGCGTTAGCGGCATCAACGCGAGGAAACACCTTGCCCGCATCAAGGGCCCGGAGTATATGCATCCCCATAAAGTCCGTCAGCGCGAGGAGACCATGGCGCGGCAATACCCACACGCCCGAAGGTCATCGCTCCAATTCTCCCTGGAGAAAGAGAGGGCTGCGGTCATTCCGCACGCAGTCTCCAGCCTAATCCTCGCGCTGACGGCATTTCTTTCCTCCGCTCCGAACGCTTCGGCCGCGAACTGCGCGGGCACCTCCGTCGGGTTCATTCCGATCGACGACCTGGGGCCGGGCGTCTACCAGGGATTTCCAGGGGGACTCTATCCTGGCGGGAGCGATGCTCGACCCGTTTCGCATGAGCAGTCACTGGATCGCGTGGGCCGCGTGATGTTGCTCGACGCGCAGGGGCAGCCCGATTCCGTCAACGGAAAGATCGTGCTCATGTCGGTGGGCATGTCGAACACGACCCAGGAATTCAGCGCCTTCAAGCCGCTCGCCGACGCCGACCCCGACAAGAACTCCCGCCTGGTGATCGTGGACGCGGCGCAGGGAGGCCAGGATGCGGCGACCATCTCCAATCCCTCCGCGGCTTACTGGAGCGGTGTGGACCAGAAGCTCTCCCTCGCTGGCGTTACCCCCCTTCAGGTCGAAGCGGTCTGGCTCAAAGAAGCCCGGGCCCAGCCCACCGAGACGTTTCCCCTCGATGCCCAGATGCTCCGGGATCAGCTTCGCGCCATCGTGCAGATCATCAAGTCGCGCTATCCCAACACACGAAGCGTCTATTTGTCCAGCCGGACCTACGCGGGTTACGCCACCTCGAGCCTGAACCCTGAGCCGTTCGCGTATCAATCCGGCTTCTCGGTGAAGTGGCTCGTCGAGGAACAGCTCGGTGGGAGCGCGGCGCTCAACTTCGATCCGGCTAAGGGACCCGTCATGGCCCCCTGGCTCTCGTGGGGATCCTACTTGTGGGCCGACGGAATGACGCCTCGTTCCGACGGGCTGACTTGGGCCTGCGAGGATTTCCGGGACACCGACGGCACGCACCCGTCCGACCTGGGAAGGGCGAGGGTCGCGGGACTCCTTCTCGACTCCTTCAAGTCCGACCCGACCACGGCGCGCTGGTTCGTGGATTGTTTTCCTGCGGACCCGGGAACCTTTGCGGCGCCGCCGGAGGTGCAGGACGTTCAGGTCGCCCACGCCGGCGGCGGATCCGTCACGATCTCATGGGACAGTCTGGATCCCGTCGTCGGCGCGGGCGCCTTTTATGATCTGGTGACCGGCTCGGTCTCGCTGCTCCGATCCGACGCGGGGTTCGCCGGAGCCGGCTGTCTTACCAGCGGCCTGCCCGACACGCCCTTCACCGACTCCCAATCCGGGCCGGCGACGGGCGAAGCCTTTTACTATCTGGTCCGCGGCAGGAACGGCTGCGGTCTGGGGACTTACGGGGACGGGACTCCGGCCCCGGATCCCCGGGATCTCCTCGACGCCGGCACTCCGACTTGCCCCTGATCCTTTCTCATCCCACCTCCTGGACTCCCAGAACCGGGTCCCGAACGATTCTCCTTCCGGCGAGAGTGGCGCGAAGCGCCCAGATCGAGATCCCGAGGACCACTCCCATCGTCAGAACGGTGGGTGCGGAATACCAGGCCGAGAGATCATAAGTCAGCGGCATCTGTCGGAGAAGGTCCGCGATCGACGATCCCAGCAGGATCGGGAGCAATCCGTATCGAAACAGCACGTACCAGAACAGGAGAAGGATGAGAGGGAACATGCAGAGGAACGTGGCTTGCGCCTC
>DASYRY010000186.1:0-7143 GCA_036004025.1 Candidatus Polarisedimenticolia bacterium
TCGAGCCCGGCAGCCCGCACCATAGCCACGGCGAAATCGAGACGATTCACATCCTCCCCGGCCTTGAAGGCGTGGCCGGACACCGCCTCCATCAGATGCCGCCTCGCTTTCACACCCGCCACCGTTTCCACGAAGGGGTACTCGGGCTCGGAAGAGCCGGTGTCGGGGAATGTCGGCTGCGCCGCGATTCTCTGGGGAAGCTCGGCCGTGAGAGCCAGCGACCTTGCCAGCTCTCCTCGCGTGAGAGCATCGTAGGGATCGAACTGGGATCCCCTTCCTTCGATCACGTGGCGGCTGACCGCGCGGGTCAGCGTTTCGAGAAGGGCAGGGGGGAGTGTGCCGAGATCGTCATAGCCGATGAGCTGGGCGACCGCCGGCTCCCATCGCATCTCGAAGGGTTGATCGACGATTCCGGTTCCCGCCTTGTAGCTCACGTAGGCGGTCACCGGAGACGGAACCGCGCCCATCATGTGCAAACCTTCCGCTCGGCCGAAGAGCGAAGTCCCATTGAGCGCCTCGGAGCGGCCCAGCTCCTTTCCCGAGGGTGAGATCACTCTGAGATCTAAATCGTTTCCGGCGGGGAATGTCCCCCATGCGAGGGAGATCTGCATGGAAACGACGGGCTCGGAGGCGCTGATCGGAACCGCGAGCATTCCCCCCGCCGGCACGGTCGCTTCGACCGTCACGGGGGGGCGGTGAACAATTCGATAGGGACGCGCATCCAGCCAGCCGGGGATGTAGGTGCCAAACGGCCGCCCGGGGTCTTGCGTTTGGGTCAGGGCGGCCCAGGCGTCCAGACTTCCAGCGCCTATTTCGCTGCGGTCGTGACCCAGGATGGGGGTGGCGGTCTGCTGCAGGATTCTCTTGATCTCCGAGGGCGTGAGCGTGGGATGGGTCTCCAGCAAGAGCGCCACGACGCCCGCGACGTGAGGAGCCGCGAAGGAGGTTCCGCTCACCGCGGCGTACGCAGCCCCTCCATTCAGGATCGGCGGCACCGCGGCGGTGATGTCCTCGCCCGGGCCCGCCAGCGTGGGATGGTAGAGCAGCTCTTCGAAGATTCCGCGGGAGGAGAATTCCGAGAGCTTTCCGTCTTTACGTGTGGATCCGACCCCGATGACCCACGGCGCCACCGAGTAAGGGTTCAGCGTGTCGACGGCCGGGCCGTAATTGCCGGCGGCGAAGACGACGGTGATTCCCGCGTCGTAGAGGGCGCGGGTGGCGATGTTCACCGGGTCGTCGGGATCGAAGAACCCTTCCGTTCCCCAGGAGCAGTTCAGTACCCGGACGCCGAAACGCGAGGCGTTGTCCAGGGTATAGTCGAATCCCTCGAGAACGTTGGTGATGAAGAGATCCCCCGCCGACAAGGCAAGAACCTTCGCTCCCGGGGCAATTCCTCGGTACATGTCCCCGCCGACCGGCATGCCGCCCGCCGCGACCGAAGCGACCGAGGTCCCATGCCCGAGAATGAGGTCGGTGTTGGCCAACCCTTCCACCGGGACAGGGTGCACGAAGCCCGGGCCGGTATTGAGTGCCGTGTTGACCCGAACGTTCTCCAGAACTTTCGCGCCGAAGGGGAGGTCGGGATGAGTCGCGTCCACCCCCGTATCGAGCACGGCGATCGTCACGCCGGCCCCCGAAGGGACCGTCCCGCCGACGAGCAGATCAGGATCGGATTCGACGTCTCCCATGCCGATCAGATCGCGGCTCTCGGTGTCGAAGAAGCTCAGCGTCCGATCGAAGTAGACCGATCGCACCCGAGCCAGGGCGGCGATGGCGCGGATCTGGTCCGGGAGCGCGTCGACGACCACCATGGGGAGCTTCCGGAAGACCGTGCCTCCGAAGATTCCCAGCGCGTTGAGCGCGACGAAGTCGGTCGCGTTGGGAGCCGAGCGATAGGTCACGATGACGTTGATGGAGGAGGTGTCGGGGAGAAACGAGAGCTGGTTGAGTAGCTCGAGATCGAGGCTCGTCTCCCCGGTCGCCAGGGCGTCATCGAGGGTGGTCCCTCCCACGTCGTTCCAGCGGATTCCGCCGACGTCGTTCCACCGTATCCCGGAAGCATCGGTGAACAGAGTCCCCCCGACGTCATTCCAGCGGATCCCGCCGACATCGTTCCAGCGGATCCCGCCGACGTCATTCCAGCGGATCCCGCCGACATAGTTCCAGCGGATCCCGCCGACGTCGTTCCAGCGGATCCCGCCGACGTCGTTCCAGCGGATCCCCGAGGTCTCCGTGATGTAAGCACCGGCACGCGGAGCTTCGGTGCCGATCGAGAGGGTAAGGAGGAAGACGAGCCATCCCCCTCGCGACGGGCGTTCCCGGCGAAACGGGCGACCGATCATCAGGGACACACTTGGACTCCCGGTGAAGAGAGTGAATTCAATCTACCATATTCAACAGGATCCAGGTGCAACGATTCAAGAGCCGAACGGGACTCCCGGCATCCCGCAGAGGTTCCTACCCCTCCCGCCGATCGCACCGCGGAGCCGGACCCCTCGCGCGAAGGGATCGGTGAATCGGACGCGCTCTCTCAGGCTCTTCATGCCTCCTCCTTTCCGGACGGGGCCGTGCATAGCACTCCCGCCGTTCATGGGAACAATTTGCAGGACGGGGCTTGAAGAATCCTTGAAAGTGAGGAGGTCGAGGTTCCGGGGCAGGATGCTATCCCGCGTCGGGAGAATCGCTTGAAGGATTTCTTGGATATTATTAAGAAGCACCTTTCCGATCCGGAGCCGGCCGCTTCCCGGCCCTCCTCAACGGGACGATCTTCGTTTCCCCCTCCCCCGAGTGGGTTTTCATGTCCCGCGCTTTCTCGAGAGCGGCCCGGGTAGAGGGGCGGGGCCTGCTTTCCAGTTCGTCGGCGAGCGCCCGCGACAGGCGCTCGAATTCCCTTTCCACCTCGTCGTGGCTGCCCATGCTTCCCAGGGCAAGCATGAGCCGGGAGGATGCCTCTTCGCTGAGAGGATCCTGCTCCGAGTGCTTTCGGAGATAGGCGAGGCCGGTTTCCCGCTTTCCTTGCTCCAGGTGCAGCATCCCGGCTTCGTCGAGCGCGGCGAGATAGAGAGATTCGTAATGCGCCCGAGGTGCCTCCATCCACTCCTCGTACTCCTCTTCGAGAAAGGATCCACGGTAGAGGGACAAGGCGCAGTCATAAGCCTCCAGCGCCGCCGCGCTCTCCTTTCGCATCGCCTTCCTTCGCGCGTCCCGCACTCCGGCTTCGAAATTCTCGATGTCGATGTCGTACCGATAGGCGGGGTTGAAGAGGTAGGCGCTCCGCTCGAACAGCACGAAGTTCTTCGGAACGTTATGCCCATGGTTCAGGGCGCCGCGCAGGAAGGAGATGGTCGGATGGAAATTCTTCTCGATGACCGACAGCCGCGCGTCTCCCCACAGCGAATCCACGATCCGATCCTTCGTGGCGCGACGATCCCTCGAGGCGGCGAGGAAGCAAAAGATCTCCAAGGCGCGCTTGAGCTTCCATGCTCGGGCGGGAATCTTCTTCGCCTCATCCCGGAAGACCTCGGCGGGGCCCAGAAGACGGACCGTCAGATCGGGCCCTCCTCCGTCGACGATCACCCCCTTGGCCGGCGAGATTTCCTCGACTGGCTCCCTCAGGTAGGCGGGCGCCGCCGGCAAGGTTCCAAGCCACCTCCGGAAGCTCGTATCCTGGTCGGCCACGCGCTGCACGGCGGCCCGATAGTCGAATCGAGCCGACAGACGCAGCGCTTCCAGGCCCGCCGCTTCCGATCGGTCCTTGTTCCCGCAACGATGGTGGGCGAGCGTCAGATAGAGATGGGCCAGGCAATCTTGATACGCCCTCTCCAAAGACTTGAAGATCCGGCAGGACTCTGAGAGCGCATCCAGCGCCGAGACGGGATCGCCGCCCCTCACGCGTATCTCACCGAGCGCCAGGAGAGCCGAGGCGATCCCCTCGGAATTCCCGGCCGCGCGGCGGCGGCGGACTAGATCGGAGGCCAGGCGATCCGCCTCCTCGAGATCTCCGCTGCAGGCCGCGAGAACCGCCTCTTCCTCGCAAAGGTTTTCCAGGAGCTCTTCCGCTCCAAGCTCCGTGAAAAGGATCCGGGCCCGCGAGTATTTGTCGCGCGCACCCTGCAAATCTTCCGTCTCCCGAAGCAGCGTTCCTTCCGCCTCCAGCACGTCGGCGGAAAGGGCCTGCAATCGGAGCTTGTGCGCGATCTCGCGGGCGTCACCCAGGAGCGCTGCGGCCTCGGCATACTCCCCGCGCAGCGTTCCGATGCGCGCGAGGTTCAGATAGGCCGCGCCCTCTTCCGGCCCCAGGCGAACGTTTTCGGGTCCCGTGAGGACCCGGAAGCACTCGGAGGCGCGCCGGAAATCGCCCAGCAGCGCGTGGGGGAGTCCCAGGTTGTGGGCGATCATCAAGATCAAGTGCTCGTCGCCGGCCTGGCGGGCGCGGCCCAGCGCTTCCTGCCATCCCGAGATGGCCTCCGTAAGGCGGTTCTCGCGATAGCGAATGATGGAAAGGGTGTTGAGGATCCTGGCCTTCAGGGACGCATCTTCCTCTCCTGCCTCCAGGAGGGCGCGCTCGGCCGTCTCCTCGGCCTTGCGGATCTCGCCGATCTTGACGAGCGAATAAGCGAGCCCCTGCAGGGCCCCGGCGCGGAGCTTGGCGGGGAGCCGCCCGGTTCCCCGGGTCGAGGAGGACAAAGCTTTCTCGAAATGGCCGATCGCCGCGGCATGATCTCCCGAGAGGCGGGCCGCTTCACCTAACAGATCCTCCAGCGCCGCGGAGTGGAGCCCCTCCGAATCCAGCCACCGGGCCGAATCCCGCACCGCGTCCAGCATCCCGGATCGCAGCAGGGCCTTCCCGTGCTGCCGCAGCAGGAGAGACGCGTCACGCGTCGCCTGCGCCGCGCGGTAGTGGGCCAAGGCCTGGCTGAATTCTCCACGCTCGGCGAAGCCTCGGCCGTAGCGCGCGTGCAGGTCCCGCTCGGCGGCCGGGCCCGCCTCGGAGCGCAGCTTGCGCTGCAGGTAGTCGCGGAAGAGAGGATCGTAGGCGTAGTACTCGCCGCGGCTTTCGAGAGGAGATAGGAACAGCTTCCGCTTCAAGAGCTCGGCGAGGCGCGCTCGAACGGCGATGCCGGGGAGCACCTTCGTGAGGATTTCCGGGTCCAGGACCGTGGGCAGCGAGGAGGCCAGCAGGAACTCCCTCGTCTCCGGGGGCTCCGAGGCGAGGACCTCCTCTCCGAAGTACTCGAATATCTCCGCTTCGGTCTTGACGAACACCTCCTCCGGAAGATCGGGGCTTTCCTTTTCCAGGCGCGCGGTCTGGCGCAACAACTGGAGCGCGGTGGCCCAGCCCCTGGTGCGCGCATGCACCCTCCGGATCGCCTCTTCCCCCACTGGCAGATCGAACGTCTCCCGCAGCAGAGTCCGCGTCTCCTCGAGCGTGAAGAGGAGATCCTCCCCCAACAGGAGACCGGCCTTTCCTTCCGCCGTCATCGCCTTGATGCCCACCTCCGGCAGCGACCTCCCGACCAGGACGAGGTGAAGAGTTCCCGGAAGATAAGCCAGCAGCCGCTTCAGCGCGCGCGCGCACGGCTCGCTCCCCTGCAAGGACTCCACTTCGTCCAGGACCAGCACGAAGCGTCCGCCGAGCGACTCCTCCGCATCGCTGATGAAGACATCGCATAGCGACTCCGCGTCCCGGGACCTCAAGCTCAGGTCCTCCCAGAGAGCCTCCGTGCGAGCCCCGAACTCCGCGGCATGCTCCCGCAGCCCGCGGATGAGATACCGGAAGAGAAGCCAGGGATCCCTGTCGAACCGATCCAGCGTGAGCCAGACCGAATCGGCTCCGAGCTCCTGAAGAAACCGGGAAATGAGGCTGGTCTTCCCATAGCCGGGGCCGGCCAGAACGGCCGTGGCCCGCCCTTCCAGGAGGCCGTGGAGCCTTTCATGAAGACGGGAGCGCGAGAGGTGGAACGATCCAGGCGCGGGCGGAAGGAGCTTGGCACCGAGCAGAGGGGCGGAGTCCTTCATGACCCGGTCTTCGCAGAATCCTCGAAGAACCACTCCTCGAGTCCGGCATAGGCGCTGCGCGGGCTCGGCCGGAGGCCCTTCAGGCTCCTGGGCACGGCGTTGATGCGATCGCGCTCGAAGAGGAAGGTGCAAGGCTGGTCCCGCACCACGATCTGCTGCGCCCGCCACCAGAGCTTGCGCGCGGCTTCGCGATTGCTCTCCATGCGCGCTCGATCCAGGATCCGGTCCAGATCGGGATTGGAGTAGAGGCCGTAGTTGTAGGCATGGTTCCGCGAGTCGCTGTGGAAGGCGGATTTGAGATCGACCTTGGTGGATTCACGCCATGAAGAGACGAAGGCATCGTAATCGTGCTTTTCGTGCCGGGCCACGAAGGCACCGAACTCGAAAACCCTCGGCACGGCGGCGACGCCGATCCGCCGGAGCTGCTCCGCGACCATCTGGACGATGTCGGATCGGAGGCTGGAGCCCTGGTTCGTCTCCAGGTCGAAGCGGAACGTCGCGCCGTCCCGATCGAGGACCCCGTCCCCGTCTCGATCCTCCCATCCCGACTCCCGAAGCAGCTTCCTCGCCCCGTCGGGATCGTAGGGCAGAGGCTTCGACGTCGGATCGCTCGCCCACATGAAGGAGAGGATCGGTCCAGAACAGGGCCGGCCGGAATCGGGGAGAAGACCCTCGATGATCGCCTCGCGGTCGATGGACATTGTCAGGGCACGGCGCACCCGCGCATCGGAAAACAGGGGACGAGAGGTGTTCCAGGAGATGAAGGTATAGGAGAGATCCGGGACCCTGACGAGGCTCAGCTTAGGGATGGAGCGGAGCTTCGCAACGGCTTCCGCCGGCACGTTCTCCATGAAGTCGATCCCTCCGGTCAGGAGCTCGTTGACCAGCGCCGTGTCGTCGGGAAGGACCCTGAAGACGACCGAATCGAGGCGCGGGAGGGGAGCTCGCAGATATTCAGGGTTCCTCTCCAGCTCGATGAGAGCTCCCCGCTCATAGCGCTTGAGCCGGAAGGGACCGCTGCCTACAGGTGCCTCCAGAAACCCGGTCTTGGACCACTGTGCGAAGGGGAGCTTGGAGTAGAGATGAGCCGGAAGGATATTCCCTTCCACGGCGTCCATCAGCTGG
>DASYRY010000187.1:0-15194 GCA_036004025.1 Candidatus Polarisedimenticolia bacterium
ACCAGGAAGCCGCACAGCTCATCCACGGCGAACAACGACTTCTCCATCGGCGTGACCCGGGTGACACCGGTATACGGGGCGTGTGACAGAACCGCCCGCACCAGCGACTCGGGATAGCCCTGCCCTCGAAGGATCTCGGCGCCGAAATAGGGATGGTCCTCTGGCGACGGGTGGCCCTCGTAATCGAAGTCATGGAGCAGGCCCGAGAGACCCCACAGCTCGGGATCCTCTCCAAATCTCCCCGCATACGCTCTCATGGCGATTTCCACGGCGAGCGCATGCTTGCGCAGACCTTCACCCTGGGTATGCTCGGTAAGGAGATTCCACGCCGCCTCGCGACTCGGAAGTTCCATCCGCCCTCCTTGACGGGCCGTGCCACGGTTCCCTAGAATGATGCGTCCATCACGAGGGACGTGGGCGGTTAGCTCAGCTGGGAGAGCGCTGCGTTCGCAACGCAGAGGTCGAGGGTTCGATCCCCTTACCGTCCACCATTTCTTGCCTCATCCGCGATTCCCAAAAAAACGCTTGCACACCCTTCCCCGCGAGAGCCGGAGAGGCTCGCTCGGTGGGCACGAAAGCCGATCGCGAAGCCGTTCTAGGGAGTCGGCTCCGCGGGGCTCACGTTTCTGGCCTTGGTGTTGCACGCCTTGGCGCAGACTCGATTGGAATGGAACTCGTTTTGGCCCTGGGGGAACAGCGCCCTGCAGCAAGCCTGACAATCCGGGGTCTTCGCCAGGGCCTGACAATCGGCGATCGACTCGAGCAAGGCGGCCGAATCGGCGCTCGGCGAAGCCGCCGCAGTGTTGGTGGTGGCGGACGGAGTGGTCGAGGAGGCCGTCCCAGGCCGGGAGGAGAGGGAGTTCCTGAACACTCCTATCAAGGAGGTGGCACGGTCCCTATCGAGCAGGGCCGCCGAATCGCGAGTCTCGATGGAAATCCCGAGCTGGCGGAAGATCTGCACCGCGTCGCCTTCCGTAGCGGGGGATGAGACGTCGTTACGGATCTTGAGTCCGGCGCTTTGGAGGCGCGCGACGGCCAGATCGGGAGTGAACGGAGTCTTCTGACTTTCGTTCGGTGCGAGGTTCGACGCGACGAGAACTGCAAACTCACCGACGGTCAAGCCCCGGCCCTGAGGCACGGGCGCCGCGGCAAGAAGGAGGAGGCCAAGGACCAAAGCGGACACGGCCATCCAGACCCCTGGCCTAGTGCGTCTCGACAGTTGAGCGGCGATTCTCATGATGAAGTCTCCTGAGGGAATGGGCCGAAGCAGATTGACGGGGCCTCAATATATGGCGAAAGGGCCGCCCGTCAATGAGAATTCCGATTCCGCGTTGGCCGAAGCACTGCGAAAAAAAAGCGCACCCGGTAGGTCCGGGTGCGCTCGGTGCGATTCTCAAAACTCAGCGGAGGCTACGGAGTGGGCTCACCCGGGCTCACGACCAGGTTTTTCTTCTGGCAAAGCTTACCGCACGTCTTTCCGGTGAGGCCGAGACTGTTCTTGCAGCAGTCCATGCAAGGGTTGCAAACCGACTGGGGTCCGCTGCAGGGAGCGGGAGGCCTCGGAAGAGACTGGCAGTCCAGAGGCGTCGTCTCGATCGAGGGAGTCGAAGCTCCCGTACCCTCGGCGCGTGCGTTGAAGGTCGAGCCGGTCCGGTCTCCGGTGGAGGCCAAGTTGCTGCTGAAGATGCCCACGAGGCTTGCGGCGCGCTCGCGGCTCAACAGGCTCTCGGGGTGCTCGGTCTGTAAGACGATGCCGAGCTGTCCGAACAACCCGACCGCGTCCTTCTCCGTCAGCGAGCTCGAAAGGTCGGCGGTCATCTTCACGCCATGCTTCTTCAGGATTTCCGCCGCCGAGTCGGGAGTGAGAGCAGCCTGGCTGTTTTCCGCGTCCAGTTTGGCCGCGACCAGCACCGCGAAGTCCCCCACGGAAATGCTGCTAGCAGGAGCGGGCGCGCCGGCTAGAATGGTGCTTAGTGTAAGAAGACAAGCCAGGAAGCCCACAAGCAAAACTCGTCGTCGTTCCATAAGGAATCTCCCCCCTCATTGGCTGGATTGCCTTGTCCAGGCAGGATACTACGTTGATCCTGCGGAGCCGTCAAGCTGTAATTGCTCAAAAAATGTGCACGAAAGGGCCGATTTGGTGGCTTAGGGCGGCGGGTCACACCCCTGTAACGGATTTGACACCCTTGCAAAATGACCTTGACAATCAGGGATTTAACGGTATGTAGTTGATCCTCATTCCGCTCATCTCGCTCCGCGGATAGCGCCATACGGAGAGGGCCTTATTGCGCCCCCGGGGGAGAACATTCTGGCTCGTCTCGGCTTTATCTTCAAGCATCCCAGGAGATTCCCGCGGCTCCTCAGAGGTGTGGGAATCGCATTGTTCATGGGGGTTCTGGCCCAGTTCCAACCCCCTCCGGCCGCGGTGTCGGATTTCACCCTCTACGTCGATTTCAATTCGGCGGCCACTTCGGACTGCGTTCCCACTCAGAACGGATCTCCCTGCGGCACGACGATCTGCACGGGGCAGTGCGCCGTTCCCACGTGCGGAGCCCAGGGGACCCCGTGCCACAAGATCCAGGACGCGATCAACATCGCCAATTGCACCATCGGCACCAACACGGCGATGGAGGCCGATATCGTCGTGGCGGCGGGCACCTATCCGGAGAAAATCTTCATCTATCCCAACATCCACTTGATCGGCGCCGGTCGGGACGTGACGACGATCGACGCGAAAGGACTGAACCGCGCCGCCGTGATCATGTCGAAGCAGACCTGCTTCGGCTTCGCGCGTCCCGGCGTCGATTTCTCCCTGACCGGCTTCCGGATCATCCACGGAAGCGGCGACCGGATCATCACCTCCGATTCCGGGGGAACCCAGTTCTTCCAGATGGGAGGCGGAGGACTTCTTCTTTTCGGGGAGATCGATTTCACACCCTGGCCGGTAGTCACCGACTGCCGGATCGAAGACAACACGATCGCCAACAACACGGGATTGGGGGCGCCCGACTGGAACGGCGCGGGAGTCTACGTCGCCTCGGGCGCGCCGATCATTTCGGGCAACATCATCCAGCGCAACACCACCACTCCGCCCGATCTGAGCGGCCAGGACGAGGCTCTGGGGTGGGGAGCGGGAATCTTCGCGCTCAACTTCGACTGCCAGCCCGTCATCACGCACAACACGATCCGCAACAACGTCACGGTGGCCCAGCAGGGCTCCGGCGGTGGTATGTACATCTCCGGGGAAGCCGGCACCATCGTGAGCAACAACTACATCGTCGCCAACTCGGCGAGCATCGAAGGAGGCGGGGTCTATCTCTACGTGGCGGGGGCCTCCGCCTACAACAACATCGTGATGGGCAACATCGGAGCGGGAGCCGGGGGAGGATTCTCCACCGGAACCCCTATCGCGCACATCAATCTCACGAACAACACGATCGTCGGCAACGTGCTGACCGTGCACACCGTGCCGAAGGGAGCGACCTTCTCCTCCGTCGGCGGCGGGGTCTACTCTTCGTTCATCCTGAGCCAGCAGGCCGCCCCCATCAACAACCTCACCAACAACCTGATCGCCCAGAACGACGCCACGAGCCTGGGCGGGGGGGGAGGCCTCTACAGCTTCAACGCGTTCGCGACCAACGACCACAACGACTTTCATGGCGATCTGCCGAACGAGATCCTCGGGGATTACACCGACGCGGGCGTCATCGGAAGCAATGGAAACGTGTCCGTGAACCCCGTCTTCGTCAGCGCCCCCGTCTTCTGGGACCATACCAACGCCCTGGGGACTTCGACCACGGCCGTCGTCTTCGATTCCGCGCGCTACGCGGTCGGGAACCGAATCGAGTACAACGACGACGGCGTGTCGCGACAGATCACCTCGATCAACAGCAGCACCAAGACTCTCACGTTCACGCCCGCTCTCGCCAACAAGGTCTGCAGCAACGCCTTGAACGCCGCATGCACGACCAACGCCGACTGCCTCGCGCCCGGCACCTGCAACACCGCGACGACGGTGGCCAACCGCATCCTGGCGAACTGGGGAGCCAGCACCGGCGTCACGGAGGACCTTCGGCTCACGGCGGCGTCGCCGGTCCTGGACGCCGGAACGAACACGCCGCTGTTCGGAACCGTCCCCAGCACCGATTACAGCGACCTGCCCCGCCCCGCCGACGGCGACCAGAACGGCTCCTTCATCACCGACATCGGAGCCTTCGAGTTCCGGCTCCCCGACGGGGACGGCGACGGGTTCCCCGATGAGAACGATTGCGCCCCGACCGTCAACAGCGTTTGGACGGCCCCGAGCGGGGTCCCGGCGCCCCTGTCGATTTCCAGCAGCCAGGTTCTGTCCTGGGTCCATATTCCCCAGTCGAACGTCTACAACGTCTACTCCGGGACCATCACCGCGCCGTTCACTTACAATCCGACCTGCTTCCTGCCGGAGGTGCCGGGGCTGTCCGCTTCCATCACGAGCACCACACCGCCCGTGGGGGCGGCGTTCTACTACCTGGTGGGGGGAGTCAACTCATGCGGCAGCGGACCGATCCATACCGTGGCGACCGTGAATCCTCCGGTGGCGTGCCCGCCCCAGAACGCGGACACCGACGGTGACACGATCCAGAACCTGAACGACAACTGTCCCACCCTCGCCAACGCCAACCAGGCGGATCCGGATCACGACACCCTCGGGACGGTCTGCGACAACTGCCCGAGCCTCTACAATCCCGATCAGCTGGACGTGAACACCAACAGCATCGGGGATCACTGCGAGGACGCCGATTCGGACACGTACCCCCTGGTGAGCGATTGCAATGACACCAACCCGGCGGTTCATCCGGGCGCCACGGAGACCTGCAATGGGGTGGACGACAACTGCGTCAACGGGGTGGATGAAGGCTTCGATGCCGACCTCGACGGCTTCACCACCTGCGGCGGAGACTGCAACGACGCGGTGGCGGCGATTCACCCGGGCGCCCCGGAGACGTGCAACGGGGTGGACGACAACTGCGTCAACGGAATCGATGAAGGCTTTGATGTCGACCTCGACGGCTTCACCACTTGCGGCGGAGACTGCAACGACGCGGTGGCGGCGATCCATCCGGGCGCCACGGAGATCTGCAACGGCGTCGACGACAATTGCGCCGGCGGGATCGATGAAGGAGGCGACGCTTTGTGCACGGACTCCGATGCCTGCACCCAGGATCTCTGCGGGGGTGCCGGCGGCTGCTCGCATCCTCCGGCCGGGGACGGCACGCCTTGCAGCGACGGCACCGCCTGCACTCAGACCGACACGTGTCAGTCGGGGGTTTGCACCGGGGGCAACCCCGTCATCTGTAGCGCTCCCGATACGTGTCACGATCCGGGGACCTGCAACCCATCCTCCGGGATTTGCGAGAATGCTCCTTCCAAGCCGGACGGAACATCCTGCGAGGATGGGAACGCCTGCACGGCGGGCGACACGTGCCAGTCGGGAAGCTGCCAGGCAGGCGGACTGCGAGACGCGGACGCCGACGCCCACCCCGACGCCCTTTGCGGAGGGAACGATTGCAACGATGCGAATCCGCTCGTCTGGTCTCCTCCTTCGGAGGTCGTCAACCTCACGGTGACGGTTTCCTCTCCGGCTAACCCCGCTTGGGATTCGCAATCCGCCGCCTCGGGTCCGGAGACGGTGTACGACCTGAGCTCCGGATCCTTCGGTCCCGGCGCCGGCTTGAGTTTCCCGACGGCAAGCTGCCTGATGAACGGCGGGACCAATTCCTTCTCGGACGCTCGTCCCGATCCCGCGGTGGGATTCGCCTACTGGTATCTCTCTCGAGCCAGGAACTCCTGCGGGACGGGAACCTACGGATCGGTGCCGCGCGACACCGGCATTCCTGCCTGTCCATGATCCCTTGAATTCTGTTTGAGGGCGTCGGGCGGCTCGACTCAGGGAGCCGCGAGGGGAAGCTGTTCCTCGCGCCAGGATCCTCGGCCGTCCTACGAGGCTTTCTCGCCCGGCTTGAAGGTTCGATCGTAGATCCACATCAGGAGGGTGGTGAGAAGGCCGACGCCGGTGATGACCCACCAGACGCGATGGGGCTCGCCCGCCGCGCTGAAGTGCTCGACGAGCCGGCCTCCCATCCGTCCCCCGACGAAGAAGCCGATGGCGATCGGCAGGAAGGCGAACCCCATGTAGGTTCCTTGCTGCCCCGCCGGCGCGAGACGGGAGACGTACTCGTAGTAGCGAGGGGACTGAATCATCTCCCCGATAGCGAGAACCACCAGGGAGAGGAAGGCCATCAGGGCGGAGGCACGGGCCGCCAGAATCAGCCAGGAAATCGCCGAGACGAAGGTGCCGAGAGTCAGCGCCGCGAACGTCGGGATTCTGCGGGTGAGAAAGCTGATCGCCACCTGGAACACGATGACCACCGCCGCGTCGGTGATGAGCAGCTTCTCGATCTGTCCCGCGCTCATGAAGCTTCTCAGATACAGAGGGAGGCCGATGAACTCCTGCCAGAACACCACCCAGTAGCCCGAGAAGATCAGCAGGAAAAGCATGAAACGCAAGTTCGACACGACAACCCAGAAATTGCCCAGCGCCTCCCGAACCGTGGCCGCGCGCTGCGAAGCGTCATGGACGGGCTCCTTGAAGAACAGCACCACGCCGAAGAACATCAGGAAAACGCTCAAGGCCGCCACGGAGAAGACGTAACTGTCGCCCCAATGCTCGTGGACCTCGGAGGCGATGTAGGGACCGGCCGCTCCCCCCACGTTCACCAGCGTGTAATAGATGGAGTAGCCGAGGGATCTGACGTTTTCCTTGGAGGCGCGGGCCGTCGTCCCGACCACACAAGGCTTCACGATGGCCGGGCCCATCGCCGGAATGGCCAGGAGCAGCAGGACCACCCAGTAAAGCGGCAGGGACTCCCTCACCGGCGTCATCCACGAGGCGCCGAGCGAGCCCAGCAGGAAGTAGCCGACCGACATCACCAGATAGGCGAAAGCCAGGGAGCGCCGGAAGCCGAATCGATCGGCGAGCGTGCCGCCGACGATGGGAAGGAACCAGACGATGCCGCCGAAAAATCCGAGCAGATCGCCCGCCTGGGTCTGCGAGAACTTGAGCGTGTCGTGGAGGTAAATCGCCAGGACCGCGTTGACACCGTAATACGACAGCCGCTCGAACAGCTCGGTGATGTTGGCGACCCAGAAGGGCGGCTGGAAGCCTTCGCGGATTTCTTGCAGGCGCTGGCGGATGCTCACGTCGTCCCTCCTCCAAACGGCCCCGGGAGCCGGCTCCCCAGCTCCTGAGGCGATCCGCGGCCCCGACGGACCGCGCGTCCTACGATCAGGCCTCCTGGCGGGAGGCGCGCGTCCCCGGCTCGGCAACCGGGGATTCCACCTGGGCGATCTTCCACTCGAATCCCTCGAGGCGCCTGCGCACCTCGTCAAGGTTTCGGGCCGCGTGGACCAGGTGCTTCGCCATGAGCTCGAACGCTTCTCGCAGGCCTCCCAGATCACCTTGAAGCGTCGACAGGGTCGCCACGATGCGCCTGGCGCCCTCTTCGATGCGCATGCCCCTCAGGCCGATCTGCAGGGTGCTGAGGTAGAGGGAGAAGGTGTTCGGAGAAACGGGGAAGACACGCAGCGCGAGCACCTCGTTCCAGATCTCGCCCGCTCCCCCCTCCGTGCCCCCATGCACGAAGGCCTCGTAGTAGACGTTCTCGGCGGGCACGTACATGAGAGCCAGATCGAGCGTTCCCTCCGAGGGACGGATGTATTTCGAGGCGATGGCACGGCCGTGGCGCCGGATGTCCTCCAGGAACGCCCTGCGGGCCCTGCGACCTTCTTCCTCGCCTTGTGCGTCGAGGACGCGCTGGAAATTCTCCAGGGGAAACTTGGCGTCCACCGGGACGAGGCCCCCTGGAAGACGAATGACGGCGTCCACTTTTTCCCCGCTGGCGAAGGCGAACTGGATCTGGTAGTCGCGCGCTGGCAGGACGTTGGCGAGCAGGCTCTCCAGGAGCTGCTCTCCCAGTCCGCCCCGGACCTTGGGGGCGCGGAGGATATCCTGCAGCCGGCGCAGGTCCTTTCCGAACTCGGAGAGGTGCCGGATCTCCTCGTCCAGCCTGGCGAGCTTTTCCTGCAACGCCCCGACTTTTTCGCCGACCTCGCGTGACTGCGACGCAACCTGGCTGGTCACCTGCGTCTGGGTCGTCTGGACGAGATCGGTCAGGGCTTTCGTCCCGCTCTGGAGCTGGCTGCCGGTCTCGTGCGTGATCTGGTGGCGGGTATCGTGCAGCGTGCGGATGAGATCGCTCACCTGGAGCTGCAGCTGCGCGAGCGCCATAGCCGACCCGTCTTCCCGGGATGCGGCTCGTCTCAAGAGAAGGTAGGTCACGATGCCTCCCAGGAGAGTACCCGCGACGAGCATCAGGCCGATGGCGAGGAGGGAGGACGCGCTCATGATTTCCTGGGGCCGGGAGGAGCGTGAAGGGTGAAGGAGATTCGTGCAGCAAAGTTGCCCCGGCGAGCCCAGCGGAGTGTAGGTGCCGCCCTCGGGGGTGTCAAGAGCAGTAGAGCAGCGCGAACTTGAGGTAGCGCGTCTCGGGCACGCCCGGAAGCACGGGATGGTCGGGAGACTGCCCGCGCAGGGACACGAGCCGGACTTTTCTTCCCGAATCGGAGACGGCTTCCCGAAGGATGGCGAGGAAATCCTCCGCTCCGAGATGATAGGAGCAGGAGGACGTGAGCAGGAATCCTCCCGGGGAGAGGATGCGCATCGCACGAAGGTTGATTTCTTTGTACCCGCGCCAGGCCTGCGGCAGGCTGCGAGCCGACTTGGTGAACGCGGGCGGATCCAGGACGACGAGATCGTACCGATCGGAGCCCCGGTCCTGATCGTGAAGGAAATCGAAGGCGTTGGCCGTCCGGAACTCACAACGCGCCGCGAAGCCGTTCAGCGCCGCCTGATCCGAGGCGTGCGCCACGCAGGCGGCGGACAGATCCACGCCGAGAGCCGATGCGGCGCACCCCTTGAGCGCGTACAGGGCGAAGGCGCCCGTATTGCAGAAAACGTCCAACACGCGCTTCCCTGCGGCGAGGGGTACGACCTCCCGCCAGTTGAGGCGCTGATCCAGGAAAAGGCCCGTCTTCTGTCCGTCGCGCAGGCGGACCCTGAATCGCACTCCATCCAGGCTTACTTCGATCTCCTCCGGGATGCTCCCTGCCACGACGCCCTCCGAAGGAGGCAGCCCCTCGTGACTCCTGCTGGAGACATCGCTGCGCTCGTAGATTCCCTTGGGACGCACCTGCTCTTCCAGACTCTCCAGGATCGCCTGCCGGAAGCGCTCCATGCCCAGCGTGCCGATCTGCAGGCAGAGATACTCGCCGTAGCGATCCACCACGAGCCCGGGCAGGAGATCGGCTTCGCTGAAAACGAGCCGCAGCGTCGTCTCGCCGGGAAAGATTCGCTCGCGATAGGCAAGCGCCTCCGCGATGCGCTTCGAGAGAAGATCACGATCCACCGCTTCGCGGGCTTCACGCGTGAACAGGCGCACCGAGAGCGTCGAGGCCGGATTGTAGGTTCCCCGGCCCAGGAGGCGCCTGCGGAAATCGCGCACTTCCACCACGTCGCCGGGAGAGACGCCTTCGTCCACCGAGGCAATCTCGCTCTGGTAGACCCAGAGGTGCCCCGCCTTGATCCGGCGATCCCTTCCCTTGGCAAGGACCACTCCCGCCACCGGCTCCTCCCGATCTCCTCCGGACTTCGTTGACCCCCGGGGAGGGCGGAGGCTATCATCCGACGCGTCCGGCGTAAAGACCTGAGGTATTCCCCGGTTTTCGGGAGCTCAATCGGAGGATCCATGTCCAGGCATGATGCAATGAAGATGTTCGCAGGCGTTCTGATCGTCGCCGTTTGCATGCTCTCGTCAGGGTTCGTGATCGCGGCGGAAGGCTCAAAGTCCTCTCACCCCGGCGTCAAGGTAAGGCTGATGGGAAGTCAGAAGCCCTACGATGGGTATCTCGCCAGGCCTTCGGGTGCAGGTCCCTTCCCTGGAATCATCGTCATCATGGAGTGGTGGGGAGTGAACGATCAGATCATGAAGGTCGCCGATCGTCTCGCCGCTGAAGGCTATGTCGCGCTCGTCCCCGACCTCTACCACGGACGCGTGGCGACCGATCCCGAGAAAGCGCATGAGCTGATGCGTGGACTCGATCCCGCGGAAGCGCTCGTGGACCTGGGCAACGCGATCAGTTATCTCCGGGATATTCCGATCGTCGGCCAGGCGCGCGTCGGCTCCGTCGGCTTCTGCATGGGGGGTGGTCTTTCCCTTCAGCTGGCGCTCCATCAGAAGGACCTCGCGGGCGCGGTGATGTTCTACGGCGAGCCCGTGACCGACAAGGCCGTCCTGAAAGGCGTCTCCGGTCCGGTGCTGGGACTCTTCGGCCAGGAAGACGAAGGGATCCCGAAAGAAAAGGTGGAGGCGATGGCCAATGGCCTCAATGAGGTGGGCAAAGGATGCCAGGTAAAAATCTACAGCGGCGCCGGTCACGCCTTCTTCAACGAAACCCGCCCCTCGTTCAACGCTCAGGCCGCGGCCGACGCCTGGAAGCGAACCCTGGCTTTCTTCAAGGCTCATCTTAAGGAATGACGTGACTCATCCCGAGACATCGCGGCAGGCCTTTGATCTGCATCCGGAGGCCGTCTATCTCAACGCCGCGAGCGAAGGGCCGATTCCGCGCAGGGCCATGGAGGCCTTGCGGCAGATACTGGATCGCAAGATCCATCCGTTCAGGCTAGGGGGGGAAGAGTACTTCCAGGTTCCTCAGCGCACGCGCGATCTCTGTGCCGAGCTGGTGGGATGCCGCTCGGAGGAGATCGTGCTCACGTCCAGCACGGGCGCCGGGATCAACCTGGCGGCTGCCGGTCTCCCCCTGGAGCAGGGGGATGAGGTGCTGCTCCTCAAGGGCGATTTTCCGGCGCTGGTGAATCCGTTCCTCCATGCCCGACGCCGTGGCATCGTCACCGTGGAGGTCACTCCCGCAGGCAGGGTTCCCGCGCTGGAGGATTTCGAGCGCGCCATGACGCCTAGGACCCGGGTGCTCGCCCTCAGCCACGTCCTTCCGACCCACGGCTTCCAGAACGACCTTCCGGCGATCGGACGGCTCTGCCGGGATCGCGGCGTCACGCTCGTCGTGGATGCCGCCCAATCGGCGGGAGTGCTTCCGATCCCCTTCGAGGAGGCTGGAGTGGGCGTCCTCGCGGCCCCGGGTCACAAGTGGCTGTTGGGGTTCCCGGGGACCGGCTTCGCGGCGATCCGCTCCGAGGTCATGGAGCGGATGGTCCCTCCCGCCGTCGGCTGGATGGGCTGCCTCAGCAATACCGCCCAGTTCATCTCGATGCCCGCGTTCGATCTTTCCCTGTTCCGGGGAGGCAAGAAATTCGAGGTGGGGACCACGCCCTACCCCCAGCTGGCCGCCTGGAACGCTTCCCTGGAGTTGATTCTCGAGAGGGGAGTCGCGGCGATTGCCGAACACGTGAGCGCGCTGCTGGATCCCCTCTGGGGTTACTTCGAGCGCTCTCCCTACAAGCTCCTGTCTTCCCCGGATCCGGCGCATCGCTCGGCCATCTTCTCCTTCACGGGAAAATTCGCGGCCAAGCTCTACCTGCTCCTCAACGAGCGAAAGATTTTCCCGGGACTTCGCTCGGGCGCGATCCGAGTTTCGCCTCATCTGTACAACACGGTGGGAGACATCGAGCGGTTGTTGGAAGCGCTGCGGGAGCTCGAAGGCGCGAAGCTGGAAGCGGACCGGAAGGGCGAAAACCTCTAGAGGGAATCCTAGGGCCTTTCATGAAGTTCACCGTGGTCGTTCCGGCGAAAGACGAAGCCGCGACGCTAGGTCCGGTCCTCGAGTCTGTGCGCCGGGTGTGCGAAGACGTCTTGCTCGTCGATGGGCATTCGAAGGATGCCACGGCGGAGATAGCCCGCAGCCAAGGCGTGACGGTCATCCTCGACAACCGCAAGGGAAAAGGAGATGCGATCCGATCCGCCATCCCGCATGTAAGAGGGGATATCGTGGTGTTCATCGACGCCGACGGGTCCCACGACCCGCAGGACATCCACGCTCTGATTACGCCGATCGCCGAGGGAAGGGCCGATCTGGTCATCGGCTCGAGGATGCGAGGGGGGTCGGACGAGCTGCACGGTACCCCCTTCGAAGCCATCCGGCTGATCGGATCCACCATCATCACCCAGGTCATCAACCTGAGATTTGGTGCGAACAACACCGACTATCAGAACGGCTTCCGCGCGATTCGCATGGAAGTCCTGCGCGCGCTGCGCCTTCGGGAAGACATCACCACCATCGAGCAGGAAATGGCCATCAAGACCCTGAAGCTAGGTTACTCGATCGTGGAGGTTCCTTCTCACGAGTACGCGCGCCGTGGAGGACAGTCCAAGATCCGGGTGCTCAAGGTCTGGCACCGTTACCTCTGGGAGCTCGTGAGGGACTGCTTCCTATGGTAGACGCGGCCCAGCCCTGGGGCTCCTGCCTACTGTGCGGAACCGCCGCACGGGAATTCCTTCTGCAGAGTGGTCCAACGCGGCTTTGCCAATGTCCGCGGTGCAAGCTCGTGCACGTGTGGCCTTTTCCGAGGCGCGAGACGACCGAACACCTTTATAGGACCGACTATTTCGCGCAAAAGGAGAAAATCGGCGGATACGTCGACTATCGAAGCGCCGAGGCGCTGAAGCGCCTGTCCTTCGCCGAGATCCTGCCGACGCTGGCCGGCATTCGTACGACGCCAGGCCGGCTGCTCGATGTGGGGGCCGCCTACGGGACGTTTCTCGATGTCGCCAGGGAGGCGGGCTGGAGGACGGAGGGGATCGAGCTGAATGAGGCGGCCGCGGCCGACGCAAGCTCGCGGGGTCACAAGATGGTCTGTGGCGCCTTCCCCGACGCTCTTTCCGGTTTTTCGGGAGAGTTCGATGTGGTGACGATGTTCGATGTGGTGGAGCATCTGGAGGATCCGCTGCGCGCCTCGCTCCTGTTGAGGGAGCGCATCGCAGCGGGAGGAGCGGTCGTGATGGTCACCCCAAACTTCTCCGGGCGATACCGTCGGCTGCTGGGTAGGAATTGGCCGCATTTCAAGCCCGCCGAGCACCTTTGGTACTTTCGTCCGGATTCGATACGGGCGCTCCTCCTGAAGGCCCAGTTCCAGGAGGTGGCGGTCCGGCGGTTCTACAAGACGGTGAGCGTGGCCTATTTGGCCAAAGCCATCGGCAAGCAGGAGGGGCTCGTAGGACGCGTGGCCCGCCTCCTCAACCGCGTAGTGGGGCCGATCCGCGATCGCCCGATCCGGTTGTACATGGATGAGATGATCGTGACCGCGCGGCGCTAGTCCGCTGCGGGTCGGGCGACCCACGTAGCGTAATGTCTGCCATTCGGATTTCAGTTCCCGACTCCGGAGCTAAGGGAACTCTTCGCGTGCATGACAGAGTGAAAGGGTACGTTCGAAGGAATCGGAGGGCATTACTCGTGCTCATGCTCTCCCTGGGGGTCGGTACTCTTGTCAGGGTTTGGAACCTGCATGGGGCCAGATTTGTCTGGCCGGACGAATATCGGCCCCTCGAGCCAACCCTCTACAGCCCGTTTCTCTTCACGGCCTACTGGGTGCCGACTTTGCTGTTCGGGGAGTCCCAGGAGGTGGTCCTCTTCATGACGGCCCTCCTCGGAGTTCTCAGCATACTCATGACATTTCTGCTAGGACAGAGACTCTTCGACAGCAGGATCGGCGCTCACGCGGCGTTCTTGCTGTCGCTTTTCGGTCTTCATGTCGAGCTCTCGCGAACCGGGTTTGCGGGAGTCCTCGAAACGGTGCTGATCTTGGGGGCCATACTTGCGATCTCCGGGTCTCTGTTCGGAACGGGGCTCAAGAATTCCAGCCTCCTTCTGGCGGGAGGCTTTCTCGGACTGCTATTCGCGACCCATGCCGGGGCGTACGCCTGCATCATGGCGTTCGTGATCCTCTCCGCGCTCGTTTGGAAGCAACAGGGCCGCTCCTTCAAGAAGACCATGGGGGGTCTGGTGGCTCTGGGATCCGGCTTCCTGTCGGTTCCTGTGGTCGTCGAGATCGTCTCTCGAGTCAGGGTCCTCGTAACCTCGAGGGGACTCTCGTACTCCCGCTATCTGTGGGCGAGCGGGGAAGCCAGCCGGAGCATGCTCCCGGTCTTCGATGCCGGGAATTTCAGCTCCTTCGTCATTTTTCTCAAGGGACTTCTGGTTGCGGGAGGGACCTTTCAGGGAGTTCTGGTCCTGGCAGCCACGATCTTCTGCGGCGCCCTCGTCCTCCTCGAGAGGAAGAGAGAGCTGACCTTCGTCGTGGGTATGGTTTGCTTGACCTACGTCATCTTCTGCACCTTGGGTTACCTGTGCATCCATCCCAACTATCCGCGCTATCTCGTCTACTTAACGCCTCTTCTCTGCCTTTGCATGGCCTACACACTGGCGCGAGCCGAGCGCCGCTTCGGCGGCGGCCTCGTCGTCGTGGTTCTCGTCGTCTATGCCGCGCTGTCGCTTCCCAAGGTCTGGGAGACCATCTCCCACACATTCAAGATCGAGCCGATCACGCAATGGCTCGACCGGCGGAAGATCCCGAAGGAGAGAATCGCGACGATGCTAGACCTGCGCGAGAATGGGGTCACGGGAGAGTCGACGGAGGTTCCCGGAGAAAAAGTCGATCCTCCGTGGGGCTACTACAGGATTGACTGGGAGCGGATGAAGACCCTCTATGAACAGGGGCGGATCCGCTTCTTGATGACTTCGGGTCTAGGGACGAAATCGACGGTGGGGTACCGGGATGGCATCCTGGCCAGCATCAAGCCTTTGAAAACCTGGGCTCATCCGCTTCGCTTTCGTAACCCCGAGAACATGGTCGACTCCAACCGCCTGCCCGATGAAAAGGTGCAGGATTTTTCCCTCTACGATCTGGGCGACATCTTCGTGGAGGGAGCGGACCGCGCTAGGGATTCCGGAAGCACCCCGCGGCCTCCAGGAGACCTTCCTCGCGAGTGACGCGGCCCGTGGAAGTCCCCGGACGAACCGCAGGCTTGCTAGTCGATCAGGGAAGGAAGGTCGATGCCGCATCGCCTGGCTGTATCGATCGCTTCGGGATACCCGGCATCGGCGTGGCGCATGACGCCGGTCCCGGGGTC
>DASYRY010000188.1:0-4331 GCA_036004025.1 Candidatus Polarisedimenticolia bacterium
TTTGAAGACGTTTTGCATTCTGGGCGGGCCTCGATCCGGTGGGGCGCCAATCTATCCCACGGCATGGATCCGGTCAAGGGACCGGGCGCCGGGCTGTGGTAAGATTAAAACAATGATCAAGACGCGAGTCCCGAGGAGGTCCGAGCGATGGAAGCCGGCAAAGGAGTCAGCGGTTTCGTCCTGGCCGGAGGCCGGAGCAGGCGAATGGGCACCAACAAGGCCCTTCTTCCACTCGGCGGGCGCAGGCTCGTGGATCGCGCCATCGACCTTTTGGCTCCCCACGTCGAGGACGTCTTCGTAGTCGGGCCGCCCGAGGTTTTTCCCTTCCTTCACGTCCCCGTCCATGCGGACGAGATACGCCAGGCGGGTCCTCTCGGTGGAATCCTGACCGGACTGCGCCACGCTCGTTTCGAGAACAGCCTCGTCCTGGGAGTGGATCTTCCTTTCCTCACCTGGGAAGTTCTCGATCGCGTCCTGTCCGCCACTTCCTCCGCAGCCGACGTGACGATCCCGCGCTATCACGACACCCAGGAAACGCTGTGCGGCGTTTATTCGCGCCGCTGTATCACTCCGATCGAGGGGATGCTCATGGCGGGACACAAGGCGGTGCTGGAGCTCCTGCCGCGCGTGCGGACGCAAATCCTCGGAGAGGAAGCGTTCCAGGACCTCCTGGCGACGGATCCCTTCTTCAACATCAATACCCGGGAAGATTACGAAGAGGCCAAGCGCAGGATCGCCCACCTTCATCCGGAGGGCGTCCACCATGGCTGAGAGGCTTCGCCTCTCCCACGTGGATGCGAAGGGGCGGGCGCGCATGGTGAGCGTGAGCGCCAAGCCCGACACTCTGCGGGCGGCGGAGGCCGAAGGGCGCGTCGTCCTTTCCGAGAAAGCCTTCAAGCTGGTCCGGCTCAACCGCATGGCGAAGGGGGACGTGCTGGGCGTCGCACGGCTGGCGGGAATCCAGGCGGCCAAACGAACGGGAGAGTGGATCCCCTTGTGCCATCCCATTCTCCTGCGCTCCGTCGAAGTCGAGCTGAGCCTCGATCCGCCCAGGCGATCCGTGGCGATCACGAGCCGCGCGGAAGCCCATGGGCCGACGGGAGTCGAGATGGAAGCGCTCACGGCGGTGGCGGCCGCGGCGCTCACGGTGTACGACATGTGCAAGGGAGTGGACCGTGGCGGTCGCATCGAAGGGATTCGATTGAACTGGAAGCGCGGCGGCAGAAGCGGGGAGTACCGGCGCGCCTAGCGCGTCACCGGTCCCACCGTCACGCGAACCAGCCTCGACGAGTCCAGATAGACCGCGGCGGCTTCGCGCAAGGTCGCGGGTGAAAGCTCCTCGGGCACGGTCTTACCTTCCTCGTATACGGCGAAGCCCGGACCGATCAGCTCGTAAAACCCCAGATTGCTCGCCTCGGCGTAGAGGATCTCCTTCTCGCGCAGCAGCCTGCCTCGCTCCACGGCCCGGACGTCCTGAAGGGTCTGGAGGGAGACTTCCTTCAGAGCCAGGGCCCGCGCTCTGAGCATCAGCTCGTAAGCCACCCTCGAAGCCTCTTCCGGAGCGGTGCTTGCCTCCACCATCACGACCCCGCCCCGCGAGAGTCCCTCGAGCCCCGCGTGCACGGCGAGCGCCAGGGACTGATTGAGCACGAGATCCACGAAGCCGCGCGCGCTCATCACCGTCCCGAGGACCCGCAGGATGGGGAATTGGGGATCTTTCAGCGGCAGTCCAGGGAACGCCAGGATCACCTCGCTGGGAGACGCGTCCACGACTCGGGAGAACTCTCCGGACGCCGGATCCGGCTCTCCCACGTCGGGAAGGTCCGCGGCGGCTTTCTCGGCCGCGGGCGCGACCCAGGCGCCGAAAGCCGACGCGATGCCGGCGCGCGCCGCAGCGGGTTCAAAATCGCCCACCAGGGTTAGGACGGCTCGCTCCGGCCGGTAGAAGCTTCGGTGGAAGCCCTCGAGATCCTCGCGCCGGATCGCTTCGAGCGACGCCCGGCCGCTGGCGGAGGAGCGGGCGTAAGGATGATCGCGATAGATCTTCTGGCGCGCCACCTCGCGCGCCGTGTCCACCGGAGAAAGCCCCAATCGCGCGCCGTGACGCGAGAGGCGGTCCCGGACGGAGGAGAGCTGGGAGGGAGGGAATGAAGGAGCGCGGATCACCGCGGAGAGAAGATCCAGCGCGGCCAGGAGATCTTCCGAGAAGACCGTCAGCCCGCCTTCCGCGGTTTCGACGGAGGTGGTGATCCCGAAGGAGGATCCGAGCGCCGACGCCCGCTCCTGAATCGTGTCGGCGGTCACCTGCGCGCCGCCTTGTGGCAGAAAGGCCGCCACCATCTGGGCCAACCCTTCCTTGCCCGGAGGGTCGAAGCCGAATCCGGCGCGCACCTGAATGGAAATCGCCACCAGACCGCGCCCCCGCTCCGGCTTGGTCACCACCGTCAGGCCGTTGGGGAGCTTCGTGCGAGAGGCGGCAAGAGGGACCCGGCGCTCCGGGCGGGGAGCGGGGGAGGAGCGATCCGATCCGTAGGCCGTGGCGGTGTAGGACAAAGCCACCGCCTTTCCCTTCCCCGGACCCAGCGCCGCCACGCGCTGCGCCAGAGAGTCCAGCGCATCTTGGCTCGGCTTGCTCTCCTCCTTAGGGAGGATGATGAGCGTCGAGGCGTTGTCTCCCACCAAATAAGTGGAGACGACGCGGCGGATATCGTCGAGGTGGATCTTCGCGAGGTTCCGCTCCGCGTCCCAGTCATACCGCACGTCACCGAAGAGAGCCGCCTCCGCCAGCTCCTGCGTGAGCGATCCGAGAGTATTGCGACGCACGGCGACTTCCAGCCTCATGGCCTTGACCGCCTTGCGCATTTCGGCTTCGGAAAACCCCTGCGCTCGGATCTTCTCCAGCGTGCTGAGGATGCGATCCCCGGCTTGGGTCACGTCTTGAGGGGTGCTGGGGTAGGAAGTGACGGCCAGAAGACCTCGAGCTTCCAGAAGATGAAATCCCGCCGAAGCGGAGCCGGCGGGTCGGCCCGCCGCGCCGGACCCTTTCATCAAGGAAGCGGCGCCAGGACCTTCCAGAAGGCGACCGAGCACTTCCAGGGCAGGCCGATCGGGATGCCGATACCCCGGCGTGGGAAACACCAGGGAGACGCTGATAGGAAGCTCTCCGAGGTTCTTGGCGACCATCCTGCCACCCTTGAATCCCTCCTCGAACTTCGGCTTGGCAGGCAGAGTCTTGCTCGACTTCAGGGGGCCGAACAGCGCGCGGATTCTCTCGAGGGTATGAGAGGGCTGGAAGTCCCCTCCGACCACGACCACCATGTTGTTCGCCACATAGAAATTCGAATAGAAGGCGTCGGCCGTGCTGTGCTCCAGCAGGGAGAGACTCTCGAAGTTGCCGAAGTAGGGGAACCGGTAGGGCTGGCCTGGAAACGCGGCACGCATCTGCTCCAGGAAGAGGACGTTGGAAGGATCGTCGTAAGCCTGCTTCAGCTCCCCGGTCAGGATCGGCCGAATCTTGGCCACCCCGCCGGTGGAAAGCTCGGGCTGGGCGACGAGCTGGAAAAGTCCTTCCAAGGCCCGATCCTGGGCCTCCTTGGGAACGAGGGCGAAGAAGAAGGTTCGATCGTAATCCGACTGGATCATGGCAGTCCCGCCGGCCTGGAAAATCTCGAGCTGCTGCTGGCGAGGGGAGCGGCCCCGCGTCCCCTGCGGGATCAGATGCTCCAGGTAATGCGCGAAACCCGCGACGGGCTCCGACTCATCCTTGCCTCCCACGTGGATCCAGACCGCCGCGGCCACCTGAGGTGAGGAGTGATCCTCGAGCAGGACCACCTTCAGCCCATTCTCGAGAGTCTGCGTTCGAGGCGCCCAGGCGCCGAACGCCCTTGAGGGCGTGGCCAGAACCAGGCCTGTCGTGAGCACCAACAACGCGGCTCGGGCAAGCGGGAGCGATTTCAAGAATCCTCCTGGACGTGGGATGCGCTCGAGAAAGAGGCGTGATTATATTCCGCCCGCTGTGAGCCGGCAACGGGCCTTGAGAGCAGCCTCACGGGACGTATGCTATACTGCCGTCCAGGTTCTTCCCCATGGAGTCGAACTTGCCGAGTCTTGGGTTCCCTGAGCTTCTCCTCATCTTTGGTATCGCGCTCCTGATCTTCGGTCCGCGCAAGCTTCCCGAGCTGGGCAGCGCTCTGGGTCGGACCATCAAGGAGTTTCGCAAGGGGATGAAGGCGGAGACCTCCGCCCCCGAAGAGAAGAAGTAGCCGCGTTCCTCAGGTCCCCGCCCTTGGGTCCCTTCGGAGCGAAGACCCTCTGCGCACGTAGAGGGCAAG
>DASYRY010000189.1:0-3222 GCA_036004025.1 Candidatus Polarisedimenticolia bacterium
ACCCGAGAGCCGGCGCACAACTCCTCGCGCGTCAAAGCGGAGGCATACTGGCCCGATCTGGAAGGCCTCGATCACCGTGACAAGGTCACTGACTTCGAGCTGCCCACGGGGACGTTCTTCGACTGCGCGACCATTCACTTGCTCACGACGGCGACGCTCGAAGGGTTGCGGCAAGCCTATCCGCAGGGTCGCTTCGAGGTACAGCGGTTTCGCCCCAACTTCGTCGTGGAACCGGTGGGCGGAGAGCGCGCCTTCGCCGAAGCCTTCTGGATCGGTCACATCCTGGCTGTCGGAGATCAGGTTCGCTTGAGCATCACGGGACCCTGCGGTCGCTGTGTCATGACGACCCTGGCGCAAGGCGACCTTCCCGCGGATACCGGCATCTTGAAGACGGTGGTCCAGCAAAGCAAAGGACGGTTAGGAGTCTATGCCTCGGTCCTGCAAGGCGGCACCATTCGCCATGGGGATCGCGTCAAGCTCATCGCCGCATAGAGCACGCGCCTCCAGACCGCCGCCTTCCTTTGCTGGCACAGACCCGGCGAATGGGGTTCCCATGAATCGAGGGTACGAATACCGGCATCGAATCGAGGCGGGCGGGGCGGGGATGACGGTGGTCTCCTACCTCGCCTGGCGCTACCCTCACACGCCGCTGGCCGGGTGGCGAGGGCGCGCCCTCGAGGGCCGGGTGCTTCTGGATGGGTCTCCCGCCGAGCCGGAAGCCCCGGTAAGGACCGGGCAAACGGTGATCTGGGTCAGACCACCCTGGCGGGAGCCGGATGCTCCCCTCTCCTTCGCGGTCCTTTTTCGCGACGATCACCTGCTGGGAGTCTTGAAGCCCGCGGGCCTGCCGACGCTGCCGGGAGGAGGCTTTCTCGATCACACGCTTCTGAGGGTGGTGCGAAGGGCCTTCCCCGGGGCCACGCCGGCTCACCGAATCGGCCGCGGGACCACGGGGCTCGTCCTTTGCACCCGCAGCGAAGAGGCGTCGGTCGCCGTCGGCTCGGCGTGGCGCCGGGGTGAAGTCCGAAAATTCTATCGGGCGCTGGTCTCGGGACACCCAAGGCGTGAGCGGTTCTCAGTCGACACGCCCATCGGACGCATTCCCCTCCCCCGTGGCGCGTTCCAGGCGCATGCGGCAACGCCCGAAGGGAAGAGAGCCTTGAGCCATGTTCGGGTCCTGGAGCATCGGGAGAGCAATAGTCTCGTGGAGGTGGAGATCGTCACGGGGCGGCCGCATCAGGTGCGCATCCATCTCGCGGCGGCGGGACATCGGCTCGTCGGCGAATCTTTTTACGGCCCAGGCGGCCAGCCTCTACCGGACTCTGCCGTCGGCCCGGGTGGCGGTGGGTTCTTCCTTCATTCCTATCGACTCTTGCTCAAGCACCCTGTCGACGCGCGGCATCTCGACCTGGAAGCGCCTCCCCCGCCCGTGCTTCGTATGGCCTCGGAGCACTGAAGTCTTCTCCCACGGAAGTCCATGGAAGTAGTCGCGGCGCCGAGACGTTGGCCCACCGCAATGCCGCCTCGTTGGGATAATCGGGCATGGGCAGCCGCGTGCGTCATGAAGAGTATGAAGGCCGCTTCAGCGCACGATCATGTGAATCTCGGTGCCGCCTTTCTCGAAGCGCACCTCGTCCACTAGCTGATTGATCAGGTAGATCCCGCGGCCATGCGTGGAGAATAGCTCCTTCCCTACGACCGGGGCGGCAATGCTGGCCGGGTCGAACCCTTCGCCCGGGTCCCGCACCACGATGAGCAACCCTCGGTCCTCATCGCAGCTCACGCAGAACTGGATCTGCTTGCTCGCGTCGCGCTTCGCCCCGTGCACGATGGCGTTGGCCAGCGCCTCGCGAAGCGCCGTCTCGACTTCGAACTCCCTGCCGACGGCGCAACCGATCCGCCGGACGATCGCCATCACTCCCTCGACCACGGGAGAGATCTCCTGGACGTCCGCGTGGATGGTGCTGGAGAACTCGAGAAGAAGGTTCTTGCGATCGAAATCGCATCGGGGCCGCGCCGGTTCGATGGGCACTCTTTTCTCCTGGTTGAATGAATGCGACATTCTATGGCGGACGGCATCGGGCGAGCAAGGGAGCCGAGGCCCGAGATCTCGCCCTTCCCTGTGCTAGTCTCTGGGCTCCGTCATGAGGGGTGAAGGGTGGCAGTCGACTTCCTGGCCGGGCGATGCCCCTGGTGCCGCAAGGGCCGAATCTTTCGAGGGTTGCTGGCGATGAACCCGGCCTGTCCCTCCTGCGGCAGGGTCTTCGAACCCGAGCCGGGCTATTTCGTGGGGGCGATGTACTTTAGCTATTTTCTCGCCGTGCCCACCTACGCTCTCCTCTCTCTCCTTGCGCTGCGCCTCTTGGTGGGACGGCCCATGGTCCTGGCATTTGGAGTCGCGCTCCTGGTGTTCGCACCCCTGGCGCCTCTTTTTTTCCGGATCTCGAGGATTCTCTGGCTCTACCTCGATTGCTGGATGGAGAAAAAGCTCGGCTGAAGGCCGGGAAGTCGCGAAATCCCTCGAAGGAGGAACCTTTTGCGTCCTCGAAGCGTATGGAAGGCTGTCGATTCCAATCCCACCACGGAGGAACCCCTTGAAGCAGAAGAAATCGCTCGCGCTTCGTCTCGTCACGATAATGCTCGCGGTAAGCATCGGCGCCCCCGCCGGTTTCGCTGCCGGGGCGCCCAACCCGCCTGCCAACCCCTCGGGGAAGCCCTCAACTCCCCCCGCCCCCGGCGCCTGGATCGCCCGCAGCAATGAGTACGCTCAGATTCCGCTGAAAGTCCTCGCGAAATTCAATCCGGAGGGGGCAGGTCAGATCGGCGTGGAGGGACTGGACCGGGAGATCATCGACCTCAAGCCGCAGCTCACCGCCCGCTTTCGGAAAGCGGTGGATGACGCGAAGCTCGCGCTCCAGGAGAAGATGAAGACCGAGAAGGAACCTGCCGTGCGCCAGGATCTGGAGATCCTCATCGACAGCTCCGACGACGCGGCGAAGGGGATCGAGCTGACCGAAAAGTACCTGCTGCCCTATATCAGCGCGTCGAAAATCGCCTACCAGGGAATCCGGGCGCTGCTCGACGATCAGGTGGAGGCGGCGAGGCGTCCGGCGGCTTTGGTCCGGCTCAAGCGCTACGCGGGGATGGAGCCCGGATATACGCCTCTCACGCAGCTCGCCATGGATCGGACCCGCGAACGCATGAAAATTTCGGGGCTGTTGG